>JAAXHV010000600.1:0-1149 GCA_012270695.1 Gammaproteobacteria bacterium
ATACGCTGCCCGAACTGGCGCAGGGACTGTAAAGCCCTCTGCGTCGCCTCTTCGGTCAGGTTGTTATTGCTGTCCAGCCCGGATGCAATACGCACCATATCCTTGAGCCGGTCGATGATCCGTACCTGACCATCCTCGAATTTTGCGACAACCATGTGAAAACTGTTGGAACCCAGGTCAACGGCAGCAAAAGTTTCACTCATCGGGGAACTCATGTTGTACAATCCTCAGAATCCGGCCGCTATGTCTCATATCAGTTGATGCAGAATAAAGCCCGATTAATCTTGCTTCGACATGCCAAGTCCGATTGGGACAGTGGCGTTCCGGGCGATTTTGACCGTCCCCTGGCGCCACGGGGCCGCAAAGATGCGCCCCGCATGGGAAAATGGATGAGAAAAAATGGCATCATCCCGGATATCATCCTGTGTTCACCGGCTCTGCGCGCCCGGGAAACACTTACAGCGACCAATAACGAACTAGGTGTCGAGCACATTGTATACGAAGATGGCATCTATGGCGCATCACTCGGTGCGTTGCTGGGTCTGATTGAACAATATAGCCAACATTTCGGTAATCTCATGATTACCGGACATAATCCGGGTATGGACGAATTAATATATTTTTTATGCAAGACACAGCCGCCCTTAACGGAGACGGGGAAACTGATGACCACGGCAACAGTTGCGGTGCTGGGGTTTGCAAATGCCGGTTTGATGAGCACAAGCGCAGCAGGCGAGTTGCTGCGCCTGGCGCGGCCAAAGGAAATAAGCGCAGCGTAACCTGTGACAATAAAAATGTTTCAAGATTATATTACTGAAATGTCAGAGAAACTCTGATTTACTCAGAGTTTTGGGGGCAAAACGAAAATCGCATTGCGTGCTGTGATGATTACTGGGTGTAAGTAATCAGAGCTTTCCTGGATTAACATGAGAAAGGCAGACAGATAATGTCATGGTGGGGAATGCTTGCCGGCGGAGCCTTCGGCTTCATGCTTGGCGGGCCGCTCGGCGCGGTACTGGGCGCGGCAGTCGGTCGCAGTTTTGACAGGGGCGTAAGCGGCAACTTCGAACAGCCCGGCCCTGGCAGGAGGCATACTCGCGCCCGAAGGCCGGACGATCTCCCGCGCGGACACCAGTTCCGCGTCCAGGC
>JAAXHV010000600.1:1229-1897 GCA_012270695.1 Gammaproteobacteria bacterium
GCTTTTTTTACCGCAATCTTCTCCGTGATGGGGCATATCAGCAAGGCGGACGGCAGAGTCACCAAAGATGAAATCCGCATCGCCGCCCGTGTCATGCAGGACATGGATCTCTCGCCACAACAGAGAGAGGCGGCCAAAGCCCTGTTCAATGAAGGTAAGGAAGATGGTTTTGATATCTACGCTGTGCTCTCCCAGTTCCGACGGGAAGTTGCCCGGCGCACCAACCTGCAACGGATGTTCATCGAAATACTCTGTTTTGCCGCCTATGCCGACGGAACCCTGCACCCCGCGGAAAACCGCCTGCTGCACCTGGTATGTGAGGAAATCGGCTATTCCAGGTACGAGTTGGAATCCATCCTGGCGTCGGTTTCCGCCGAGTTGCACCATCGCCGCCAAAGTGACAGCCGAATATCCCTTGACGACGCCTATTCAGTATTGAACATCCCTGAAAACGCCAGCGAAGCCGAGGTAAAAAAAGCCTACCGCCGCCTGATCAGCCAGCACCATCCGGACAAACTGGTCGCCAAAGGTCTGCCGGAGGAAATGATGAAAATCGCCACGCAGCGTACCCACGAAATCCGCCAGGCCTACGAACGCATCAAGGAACACCGGGGTTTTTAAACAAGAATAGTTAACCGGGAGAATGTATTCCCTGGTGCAATATCCGG
>JAAXHV010000601.1 GCA_012270695.1 Gammaproteobacteria bacterium
CGCCGGCGTGAATGCGTGGAATGCAGGGAACGCTTTACCACTTATGAGGCAGCCGAATTCAATTACCCCAGGATTATCAAATCAGATGGCCGGCGCGAAGCATTCACCGAGGATAAACTGCGTTCCGGAATTTTGCGCGCCCTGGAAAAAAGGCCGGTTGCAATGAAACAGGTGGAAATTGCCATTGCCCGCATCAGACACAGACTACGGTCCCTGGGTGAGAGGGAAGTAAAGTCAAGAAAAGTGGGGGATTGGGTCATGGAAGAGTTAAAGTCTGTGGACCAGGTAGCCTATCTGCGGTTTGCTTCCGTGTACCATAGTTTTGCGGATGTCAGGGCATTCCTGGAAGAGATAGAGAGGCTTGAAAATGAAGTGCCTACTGAGCTTAAGAAGGCTCAAATGGACCTGCTGAACGAGGTAAACAGTTGACGTGAGCTGGAGCGCGGCTGATTCCTCCTGTATGTCGCAAGCCCTGGAACTGGCGGAAAAGGGCCGGTTTACCACCCATCCCAATCCCCGGGTAGGTTGCGTCATAACCAGGAATGACAAGATTCTGGGCACGGGCTGGCACCAGCAAGCCGGAAGCCCCCATGCCGAGATCAATGCGCTGAATGATGCTTCCTGTAACTTGCGAGGCGCCACTGCCTACGTCTCGCTGGAGCCCTGTTCGCATCACGGACGGACACCGCCGTGTACCGAAGCCATTATCAGGTCCGGAATAAGTCGGGTCGTGATAGCCGCGTCGGACCCGAATCCGCAAGTGTCGGGCGCAGGGATAAGGGCATTGAGAGAAGCAGGCATTGCCGTAGATACCGGCTTGATGGCACAACCGGCAAACGAACTGAACAAAGGGTTCATTTACAGGATGACGCGCGGACGGCCCTACGTGCGTTGTAAATCAGCCGTCAGTGTTGACGGCAAGACGGCGCTGGCCGCAGGAGCGAGCCGGTGGATAACCGGCGCGGCTTCCAGACTGGACGTGCAGCAGCTGAGAGCGGCAAGCTCGGCCGTCATGACCGGCATCAATACCATATTGGCCGATGACCCGCGCCTGAACGTGCGCGCCGTGGATACCGCAGGCAGGCAACCCCTGAGGATAGTGCTTGACAGGAACCTCAGGTTTCCCGTTACCGCAAAAATGCTTGGCGAAGACGGAACAACTATCCTGTTCACCAGGAACGGTAATGAGCGACTTCATACAAACCTCGAACGCGCCGGGGCCTGTGTCCGCTTCGTTGGCGGGGATGAAGACGACTTCCTGAATTCCGTACTGCAGGAACTGGCATCGACCTATGAAGTAAACGACCTGCTGGTGGAGGCGGGAGCGAAGTTGTCGGGCAGTATGCTGCAGCGCGACCTGATCGATGAATTGGTGGTATACCAGGCGCCGATCATACTGGGCGCCGGCGCCATGGATATGATGGAGATTCCTGCCATCACCGCTATGGATGAGCGCTATGAAATGGAACTGGTGGATTTCCGCCGCTTGGGGGAGGACTGGCGCTTTGTATTCAAACCGCGTTATTGACAGGTTCATCCACAGGTGACACAGATTTGGCAGGTTAATCCATGGATGGATTACGCAGGTTACACAGATGAGCGCAAATGAAAACAGCCGGTCCATGGGCGCGCGGGTGCGGGCCAGGCGTTCAGCCGTACAGGCCCTGTACCAGTGGTTTTTAACAGAACGGCCGATGACCGAAATTATCACTGAGTTTGAACATGAGAGAAAGGAACTGAAGAAGGCTGACGGAGACTATTTCCGGGATATTCTGGCCGGTAGCGCCAGGAATTCAGTCGCGATCAATGATGCCTTGACACCTTTCCTGGACCGGGCCTTGCATGAACTGGACCCGGTTACCAGGGCAGTACTGCACCTGGGCATGTATGAACTCAAATATCAGCCGGTATTGCCCTGTCGCGTGATATTGAATGAGGCCGTTGAACTGGCCAAGTTATTCGGAGCAGAGGATTCTTACAAATATATCAACGGGGTATTGGACCAGGCCGCGCAACGGCTGCGCCTGGGGGGCTGAGTGTGCTGGCTTCAACACGTTCTGCCGCAGGCACCCGTTGGCGCATCAATCTGTCCGGAACAGATTGGGACTCCCTCAGGACACCCGCAGGGGGTGCGCCATGGAGGGCTGGCGGCGCTTCGCTGAGGGGTTATGTCGTTAACTGAATTCGGCGCCATCGAGAAATATTTTGCCGGCTTAACTCCCGCTGGGCGCGGGGTCATGCTCGGGGTGGGTGATGATGCGGCGTTGTTAGCCGCGGACGCGGAATCGCATCTCGTTGTCTCAACCGACAGCCTGGTTTCCGGGGTCCATTTTTTCCCCGACGCCGACCCTGCCGACATCGGTTACAAGGCCCTGGCCGTAAACCTCAGCGACATGGCTGCCATGGCGGCCGCGCCGCGCTGGTTTACCCTGGCCCTGACCCTGGCGGAGGCGGAAATGAACCATGCCTGGCTGGACGGTTTCGCCCGCGGCCTGGGGGAACTGGCAAGCAAACACGCGGTTTCACTGGTCGGCGGGGACCTCTGCAAAGGCCCGCCGGCAGTAACGATACAGGTCATCGGCGAGTGTCCGAAAGGCCGGGAAATTCGCCGCAGCGGCGCAAACGCGGGCGATTTGATTTACGTCAGCGGCCAACTGGGCAGCGCAGCCCTGGCGTTGGCAATGCTCAAATCCGGCAGGCAACCGCAAGCGGATTGTTACAGACGCCTGCTCAGGCCCGTTCCACGGGTCGAATTGGGTGTCTCCCTGCG
>JAAXHV010000602.1 GCA_012270695.1 Gammaproteobacteria bacterium
TTGCCGCCGTTAAAGATGTAAGCCAGCGTCTCATCCTCATCCAGCACGTTGTCCAGGCTCACCACCGCAGACCAACCGTTACCGTTGACCCCGGCTCTCAGGTTAAGGATCGAATAGTCGTCCATTTCACGATACGTAATAAAGGTCGGCCTCAATTCATTGGTCTGGTCATCCACCCAGGAAAAATCACCGCTGACAAACCCGGTCCAGCCACTCCAACCCAGGGGCAGTTCATAACGGCCGTTCAAGCTGAAAGTGACTTCCGGCACATGGGGAATTTTATCGCCATCCATACCGTTGGCCGGTATCGGCGCGTCCGCGGTCAGTTCCGCATCGCTGTAGTTGAACGTAGCGCCGAAAGACAGTCCTTCGGCAAGATAGGCCTGGGCTTGCAGTTCAACCCCGAGGACTTCCGCGGTACCCCCATTCCCCCTGTAGGAGAAAGTCAGCCCACCGGGAGCGGTTGCCTGTTGCCGGGCCTGTATATCCGTCCAGTCGAGATAGAAAAAGGAACCGTTAAAAATGAATTTGTTATCCGCCCAGGCGCTCTTGAAACCGACTTCATAACTATCCACAGAGTCGGAACCGAAACCCGCGGGAATGGTGACACCGGCAATACTGGCTGCCGTCTGATCATTCGGCCCGCCTGAGCGGAACCCCTGGGCAAACTGGAAGTAGGTCAGGAGGTCATCAGTCACATCCAGGGAAACGTTTGCCTTGAAAATGATGTCTTTCTCACCAAACACAAGTTCCGGGCCGGGACCGGTGCCGGGCCTGCCCGGAAAGCCAGTAACCGCTGCGGCAATTTCCGCCAGCTTGAAATCAAACCAGCGGAAACCGCCCGTCACATTCAACTGTTCCGTGAGGTCCCAGGACAACTCGCCGAACAGTGCTTTCTCATCAACCGAAGTATCTACCGTGCGGTCCAATAGCGAAATTGACTCGGGAGTGACTCTGCCACTTACCGGGTCCACTGTTATCACCTTGCTCCTGAAGAAACGTTCCTCCGACTGGCGGAACCCACCAAGCAATAACTGGAACGGACTGTCCCAACTGGAAGCAAAGCGGATTTCATTGGTGAACAGCTCGCGATTCTGGGGTTGAACAATGAAAGACTGTCCGGTGCCGTCTGCAGGAAACGCCAAGCGGGTAATAATCTCAATCTCAGCAGAAGCGTCCCGTCTGGAGTACGTATCCCGCTGCATATAGGATGATGTAAAGAGGACGTTGCCCCACTCCGGGTCATATTCAAACTTGACGTTGTACATATCGGTCTCGTCATCAAAGCTGGCGTCGGACATATCCGTGTTGTAATACTTGGTGGGCGTGGGACCGCCGTTGAGTGTCGGGCTCACGGGAAGATCAATCAACTGGTCCATCCATCCTGCCCGGGCGTTAGTCCTTGCATCCTGGTGCATGCCCAGCACCGAAAATTTCAGATTATCCGTCACCTGTACAACCAGTATGCCGCGTAGGGCTTCGGTGTCATCGTCATTGCCATCTTTCCTCCACTGATCGTCGATATAACCATCGTTATCAATCTTTATCCCGGCAAACCTGAGTGCCACCCTGTCCTTGACAATGGGTATGTTCACCATTGCATCGACCGTGTAACCGAGTCCGTCCGAGTGGCGGGTGGAATTGAACCCCGCGCCAACATCCATGGAGGCCTGGTTCATATCGGGGTAAGCGGGTATCCACCTGATCGCCCCGGAAAGGGAACTGGAACCGAAGGTGGTTCCCTGGGGGCCTTTCAGCACCTCGATACGATCCATATCGAACAGTCTCACGTCAATTGAGCGCCCGCCGGCCGCTGTCAGCATGTTGCCGGTAACGACGATTTCATCGAAATACAGACCCACTGTACCGGCACCGGCCGAGTTGATGCCGCGTATGTTGTAGCGCTTGTCGCCTGGACCCTGGTCGACGGCACTCAAACCCGGCACTTGGCGGAAGAAATCGTTAAAGTCCAGCGCACCTGCTTCCTTCAGACTGTCTCCGCTGATCGCCTGTACAGACAGCGGGATGTCCTGGATCAGCGAATCGCCGCGCTTGGTGGCGGTCACCACGATTTCTTCGATCTGGGACTGGACCAGCCCGCCATATCCGGACAGCAGAATGAGTAGACTTGAGGGCAGAATATAACGGATTGCATTAATTGAAGCGCGGTATAGATATTTCATTTTTTACCTCCTTAGTCAGAGGGCTGGTAGGCAAACTCCTGCCGCGGGTAGGGCTTGCCCTTGTAAACAATCGTCTCTATCTTGCGGATGTTGTCGATATCATCAAGCGGGTTGGCGGTCAGAATCAGGATATCGGCCAGTTTCCCGACCTCTACTGTCCCAAGTTGATCCTCAACGCCGATCACCATGGCGCCGTTGCGGGTGGCCGC
>JAAXHV010000603.1 GCA_012270695.1 Gammaproteobacteria bacterium
GCTACGTGACCAGCGCCAACCACGCGGATTATTTTATTCTGCAGGCCGGGCTGGAAAACGGGGATCAGGCCCTGTTCTTCGTGGATATCGACAGCGCCGGTGTGGAGATGACCGACAACCCCCTGTTCAGCCATACCTATGCCGCGCGCCACCCGACTTTCCGTTTTCACGACGTGTTCGTCCCTGAGCGGAACCGCATCGGCGCGAGCGGAGAGGGCATGGATTATACCCGTAGCTGGTTCCGCCATGAGCGCATGATGATCGCGGCGCGCTGTTGCGGGGCCGCGGCGCGCCTGCTCGAGGAAGCGACGGAATTCGCCAGAAACAGGCGCATCGGCGCTGAAATGCTGGCGGACAAACAAGCCATCAAGTTCATGCTTGCAGACAGCGCCACGGAACTCTGGGCGGCGCGCCTGATGACCTTCGAGGCTGCCCAGGCCCATGACCGGGATGAAGACCCCAGGTTACTGCACACCCGTTGCTCCATGGTCAAACTGTATGCCTCGGAGATGGCCAACCGCGTCGCGGATCGCGCCGTGCAGATATTCGGCGGACGCGGTTACATGCGCGAGAATGCCGCTGAAAGATTCTTCCGCGAACTGCGCGTGGATCGCATCTGGGAAGGCCCCAGCGAGATCCAGCGTCTTATCATCGCCAACCGCCTGCTCAAGCGCGGCCTGGAAGAGATGTAAATGGGGTCAGGTCGTGGGGCAAAAGGGGTCAGGTCGCACAATGCACACGCAGCATTTTGTCATGACTTCATTTTCACTCCTTTGAGTGTGCATTGTGCGACCTGACCCCTTTTGCCGCATTTACCTATTGCTGGCGCTGTCGATGCTTCCATGCATCCTGTCTGCGGCAGAGGAAAAAATTGTCAACATGTACAACTGGGCGGATTATATCGGCCCGACCACCATTGCCGATTTCGAGCAGGAATTTGGCATCAAGGTCAATTACGATATCTACCACACCACGGAGATCGTGGACGCCAAACTCATGGCCGGCAAGACCGGCTACGACGTTGTTGTGCATGCTGCCTCATATTCGGCCCGTCTCATCGAGGCCGGAGTATACAAATCCCTGGACCGCAGCCGTCTTGACAACTGGGTTAACCTGGACCCGGACATACTGCAAATCATGGCGGATTTCGATCCGGGCAACCGCCACGCGGTCCCCTACATGTGGGGGACAACGGGCATTTCCTATAACGTCGACATGGTGAGGAAACGCTTTCCGGATGCGCCGCTGGATACGGCAGACTTCTTTTTCAGACCGGAAATCATCTCGCGCTTTGCCGATTGCGGAGTCACAATACTGGATGGCCCCATCGACACATTGCCGATGTTCATGAGTTACCTGGGCTATCCCGGTAACTCCATCGATCCGCTACACCTGCGCGAAGCGGAACGCGTGATGACATCCATCCGTCCCTATATCCGCTATTTCAGTTCCGCCAAGATGCTGATCGACATGCCGAACAAGGAAGTCTGCGTGGCCATGAGCTGGTCAGGGGATTATGTCGTGGCCCGTACCCGCGCCGCGGAAGCAGGGATCGACATTAACCTGGCTTACGCCATGCCGGAAAAAGGTATTCCCGCCTGGGTTGACAGCATGTTCATCCCCAGTGACGCGCCGCATCCGGACAACGCCTACCTCCTCATCAATTATCTGCTGCGGCCGGAAGTGATTGCTCCTGTTTCCGACTTTACCGGTTATGCCAATGCCAATCGCTCTGCAACCGCCCTGGTAGACCCGGATATTACCGGAGATCCCGCCATCTACCCTGACACCGA
>JAAXHV010000604.1 GCA_012270695.1 Gammaproteobacteria bacterium
GCAACGCAGTTACCGCATAGCGGTACCTGGCGCCTACAGTCAACGGGCCGGCGCCGCCGTCATCCGTGTATGCCGTCACATCGCCGCCCTCCAACCACACGTACCACTCCGGCTCACAAGGCGCGTCGCCTTCCTCACAGCGGAACACGTTGTAGGCGTCAATCGCCCCGCCACCGTCGTCCGCCGGCGCCACCCAACTCAGACTGATCGCCGTCTCACAGGTCGCGGTCACCGTCAAGTCGGTCGGCGCACCAGGCGCCGTCACCGTAGGCGCCGGGGTTCCGACTACAGCCGTCACCTGGTTGGACCAGGGGCTGACATCATCCGGCGACCGCAGCGCCGCCACCGCATAACGGTAGGTCGTCCCCGGTTCGAGACCCCTGTCCCGGTACTCAGTCAACTGGTTATTCCACGTGATTACCCACAAAAATTCAGCGCAATCCGGCGAGCGGTCCACGTTGCAGCGAAAAATATCATAGCCCTGCACCGGATTCGCCTCCGCGTCCGCCGGCGCCGTCCAACGTAAACTCACCGTGGTGATATCCGTCGCCGTCACCGTCAGGCCGCTCGGCGCCAACACCGGCTCCCCCAGCCGGGGCACGACGGTGACTGCACGGGACACATTCTCCCGACCAAACGGATACGCCGCCACCGCATAACGGTAGGTGGTCCCCGGGGTCACCTCCGTATCCGTGTACGTATTGCCGCTGTCCAGGAGGGCAAGCCAGTCGCCTTCGTCGTAGGGGTCGCAACTGGCCTTGTCGGGCCGTACCTCACAACGATACACACTGTACTCTATGGCCGCTGCCTCACCCTCGGTTGACGACTTCCAGCTCAGACTGACTGAATCCTCACTGACGGCTGTCGCCCGCAAGCCGGTGGGCGCCGGCGGCACCTGCGCTGTCGTCGTCGCGGTCACCTGGTTGGACCAGTCGCTCTCCGTACCGCTCCCCCGGCTCGACCCCACCGCATACCGGTAGGTGGTCCCCGCGGACAAGCTGCTGTCCGTGTACGTGGTGGCCGTGGCGCCGTCCACCCAGGCCACCCATACCGGCGTGCAGGCCGTCGCCCCTTCCACACACCGGTACACGTTGTAGCCCAGCAACGCCCCGTTGCCGTCGTCCGCCGGCGCAGTCCAACTCAGACTGACGGTCGTCTGACCGGTTGCCGTCACCGTCAGGCCGGTGGGCGCCGGCGCCTTCTGAGCCAAGACAGGCGACGAGAGCGGGAATAACAATAAAATACCAACTAAACCGAAACGTGTTTTCATTACAACGTTTTTCATTAATTAAGTGATAGTAACGGCTTTCTGAATTATATTATTAATATAATAAAATTGCAATCATGAGTATTTTCCAATATGAAATGAGCCTGAAGGGGGGACCCTTTAAAACATCCCTCCTGACTGTTATACTATGATTGCTATGACCCCTGAACTTATCGGCATTATCACGGTTGGCATTGCCCTGGCCGGATTAATCATTGGCTTGGTGAGTTGGCTGCGCCAGGATATCGACCGGCTGGACAAGCGCATTGACAACTTGGCTGCAGACTTAAAAGAGCAGGCCAAGGAACAGACCTCATTCAGGGAAGAGATGATTGGCCGCCTAAGCAAGCTCGAAGGTCTGCTCGAAGGCCTGCGCGAAGCCATCACCGGCAAACGGGCTGCTTGATCCGTAATACAGTAATCCTTACATCGTTATAATCATTTCTCCCCTCCTTAGAGTGAATAAGGAGACATTTCTACATTGTGTTTACACTTGTCCTGATATGTTCTTGACATTTGTTCGGTTCACTATCCATAATCTTTATAGTATTATTAATAGTATTTATATTCTTATGAGTTCTTACGATGGAAATAGCTACTATGATTATGGGAAAACGGACTTTTGTTACAGGAGCAGATAATTCTGTTTATTGACAACAGCTTCGGATTGAAAATAAACCATTCACTAACGGTAGGAGGTGAATAATTATGAAAATCACGACTGGTAAGGCGACTCTGGCGGGCGCGGAAATATCACACTGCTTGGGTAGAAACAAAACCTTATTGCGTTCCGTTGCATTATCTATCGTACTTTTATTCTACGGCGTGTGCTTTGCGGAAACATCTTTCAATGTAACGTTTAAAGTGGATATGACGGGGGTGGACAACCAAGACGGCGCTTATATTACGGGTAGTTTTACCGGCCCTGAGGGGCAGTGGTATATTGCTCCGATGACGGACGAGGGCAATGGCATCTATTCTTATGAAACGAGTCTCAATCCCGGCGCTGAGGGAGCGTATTATTTCTTACGAGAAAACGATTGGGGCTTGCGCGAAAGGGTGCCAGCCGTTTGCGCATTGATGTGGGGCGTTGATCGGAAATACATCATTCCCGAAGCTGATGTCGCGTATGCTTTTAAATACGGATCCTGTAACGAGACTGGCTCAAAGTAAATGCTGAGAAGATTGTCCAACGCCATAAAAGCATTTATAAAATCCTGCCTCCTGGTCATTGCATCTGCGGCCATTATCAATCCTGGTTACGCCCAGGAGATATGGCGGGGCGTTGATGTGTCTTATATCAACGAACTCGAGGATTGCGGAACAGTCTATCGCGCCAGTGGCGAAATTCGTGACCCTTTCGATATATTGGCCGATAAAGGGGCAAACCTCGCCCGCTTCCGTCTTTGGCATAATCCGGATTGGACCGAGTACAGTACCCTGCCGGACGTCACAAAAAGTATTCGCAGGGCTAGGGACAAGGGCATGAGGGTGCTGCTTGATTTTCATTATTCAGACGACTGGGCAGACCCACAAAATCAAAAGATTCCTGCAGCATGGCGGCAGGCCGGATCGGTCGAAGAAGTGGCTGAGTTGCTTTACGATTATACTTTCACCACCCTCATGACTTTAAACGAACAAGACCTGTTGCCTGACTATGTGCAGGTGGGGAATGAGGTCAATCACGGCATTGCGCACACACACCCGCGGGACGACTCGTGGGGGGAAAACCCGGAACGAAATACGGCGTTGCTGAACGCTGGTATTATGGCGGTTCAAGATGTCGGTGTTCGGGTGGGGCGCCCTCTGAAAGTTATGCTGCATATCGCCCAACCGGAAAACGTAGAACCCTGGCTTGATGCGGCCGTCACTGCAGGAATCCTGGATTTTGACATCATCGGGGTCAGCTATTATGCAAAATGGTCGAAAACGCCTTTCGAGTTGATGGAGAGTGCTATCCGGCGCCTGCGTCATCGATATGGAAAAGACGTTGTTATCGTAGAGACGGCCTATCCCTGGACGTTACG
>JAAXHV010000605.1 GCA_012270695.1 Gammaproteobacteria bacterium
ATTAGGAATTACGAATTACGAATTGAGGGTGTTACGTCATTGTGTGCATTGATCCGGCTTGCAGATAACCGGCCATGCATTAATAAGCAACTGCCAAAGGCAGCACATTCACTCGTAATTCCTAATTCGTAATTCTTAATTCCTAATCATCTATCACCACGCCCCATGGGAACTTGCCCACCTCAATGGCCTTGATGACCTCATCCTTCGCCGTGTCGATCACGGAAACGGTGCCGCTGACGCCGTTGGTGCTGAATACCTTGCTGCCGTCTTTGGACATGGTCAGCCCCCAGACCCGCTTGCCTACCGGAATGCCTTTGATAAAGTCCATGGTGTCTGCGTTCAGCACGATAACCTGGTTTGCTCTACCGCCTGCCACGTACAGTTTCGTTTCATCCTTGTTCAGGATAACATCCTTGGGTTTGGCTTTTTCATCTGCAATTTTCCTGACCGCAATCACTTCGTGATTCGTCATATCGACTTTTTTCACCTCGCCGCTGATCTCGGAAGTGGAGTAGGCTATCGTGCCATCCTTGGTGAACGTGGCCGCGCGCGGCCTGGCGCCCACCAGGATATTGGCGGCAATGGTATGTTCGGGTACCTGTATGACGTGCAGCATGTTGGTCGATTCACTGGTGACGATCACCTGTTTCCCGTCGGGTGAGATAGCCACCCCTTCCGGCTCCAGGCCCACCTGAATCTCCGCTAACTGTTCCCCGGTCTTGGGATTATAGACCGATGCCTTGGCGTCGTCTTCGTTGGAGATATAGATATTCCCGTTCGGGTGCACTGCAAAGGTTTCCGGGTCGGAACCCGCCTGGAATTTCCGCAACAACTCCAGCGTTTTCAGGTCAATGACCGCGATAACGTTCTCTTCACTGACCGCGATATAGAGTTCAGCGCCGTCCGGGGAGATGCCGATCCCCCTGGGCCGGTCGCCGACTTCGATGGTTCTTTCGATTTCCAGAGATGAGCCGTCGATAACGGAGATATCGTTACTTCTCTCATTGGTGACAAAGATACGATTACTTGCGGCATGGGCAAGCTGGAAACTGCCCGCCAACAATACGATTACGCTGATAAGATGTTTCATTGTTTACTCCATAAGTTAATGTGATTACAGCTCGGATATCTCACCCATCGATGCGATGCTCCCGCAGGATTTTTGGTATGCGCCCCCATGGCGCACACCTGCGAGCGTTGTTTTAACGTCCAACTCCAGGCGATTTGATGAGATATCCGGGTTAGAACAGGAAGCCAGACCCAGGCTGTCCACGTCGTCCGGCGCGACCACGCCGCGGACCGGCGCCTCACCCGCCAGTTCCCCGTCAAGGGTGACTACCAGCAGCAGTTGGCGCAACTGGCCGGTGTCACGGAAATCCATATCCAGGCCCTTCTGGCCGTCAAACGACAAACCGGTTTTCAGGTGGTGCAAAAGCTCCGCAGGGTCGGTGAGGTTTTTCCGCGCCACCGAATCCGAGGTCATCTTGACCGCGGCCCAGCCGGCCCAGGCATACTGGTCCATGGGTTCGGAAAACTTTTTCTTAAAGCGTTTGTTCAAATCCCGTGCGGCGAATTTTACGAAATCGGGATGCCAGCCGGAGACGGTTATCTCATCACCGGGAGATTTTTGCAGCCATTGGGCCTTGGCGTCAGCCAGCATCCTGTCGCTGGGGATCACGTGCAGCAAGTTTGCAGTGCATTGTCCTCTGAGCTCGTCATCGTGTACGACTACATTGAGGATGGCATGGTCCTTAAAAAGATCCCCGGCTTGTTGCAGGTCGTCTGCATTCGTGGCGACAATGATGGCGATAAATCCGGCAGGGTCGATTGCGTCCATATTGTCCCCGCTGAACTCATGCAGCGAATAGTTCTGGCCCAGGAACCGGCCTTGCAGGTTCGCTTCATGGATGCCTTGCGCAACGCCGTCATAGGCGCTGCTGTCTTCTGCGCCGATGTACGCAAAGCTGATTTCCGTTTTCTCCATGGCGCCGGTGGTGAGGCAGCCCAGGAAGATGAACGTGGTGACAGTCAAAATAATCGTTTTCATGGATACCGTGCCTGTTGATCTGAATTAAGAATTATCGGGAATCGAAAACATGTTGCTCCGGTAAAAGTTCTGCGCTACGCATTTTGTGAACACTTGCATCCTCTGGTTGGACTTGGAATATGGCTGATAGTTCTGTTGCCCCGGCAATCCGGGGCAGGCCCGTATGCAGTGCCAGCCCCACTTGATAAAGCAGGTTGCTATCGTCAGAATTTTTTTGTATGCTTTTCATAGAGGGTGCCTGACCTGAATGATAACCATAAGTTATGTTGTACGAAAAAACCGGCTGGTCCTATTATAATGAAAACAGGGACCGATAGAGCCGGGATTTTTTCCCGATTTTACACGAGATTTTTTCGATCTTTTAAACGTTGCTACTTAAGGAGGATGTGATGCAGAGATCACTCCAGATTGAACCGGAAAAGTGTACCGGTTGCCTGCAATGCGAACTGGCCTGTTCCTATCAAGCGGAAGGGGTATTCAACCCCGCGAAATCCCGCATCAAGATATTCACCTTCCATGAGGAAGGCCGGTTTGTCCCTTATACCTGCACCCAGTGCAGCGAGGCCTGGTGTATGCACGCCTGTCCCGTAGAGGCCATTGTGCTGAACGAGGAAACCGGCTCCAAGGACGTGCTGGCTGACGTTTGCGTCGGTTG
>JAAXHV010000606.1 GCA_012270695.1 Gammaproteobacteria bacterium
GCAAATCAAGGAGCTTGAACCGCTCATCGACATCAATGCGCGCTTTCCCGTAGCCGGTGGATTTATCCAATGGCGCGGCGGTATCTCGCGTCACGACGCAGTCAACTGGGGTTATGCCCGCGCCGCCGATGCCCTGGGGGTGGATATTATCCAGAACTGTACCGTGAACGGCTTCAAAATCAGCCACGGCATGGTGACCGGAGTACATACTTCGCGGGGAGATATTTCCGCGGAAAAAGTGCATATCACGGTAGCCGGCCATACCAGCGTACTGGCAAAAATGGCGGGTTTCCGCCTGCCGCTGACCAGCATGGCACTGCAGGCCATGGTATCGGAGCCGATTAAACCGGCGCTTAACCTGGTGACCGTTTCCGGCGCCGTACACATGTATGCCAGCCAGTCTGATCGCGGCGAGATTGTCCTGGGCGCCGGCGCCGACGTGTACAATTCCTATGCCCAGCGCGGCAGCTACGATAACATTGAATCCTGCGTGTCAGCATTCCTGACCCTGTATCCCCGTTTCAGCCGCTTGAAACTGATGCGCCAGTGGGCCGGCATCGTGGATATCTCACCGGACACCAGTCCCATCATGGGCAAGACGCCGGTACAGAACCTGTATATCAACTGTGGCTGGGGCACCGGTGGTTACAAGGCCATACCCGCGAGCGGTGATACCATGTCTCACACGATAGTTAACGACCGCCCCCATGAATTGATCAGGGCCTTCTCCCTGCAACGGTTTGAGAGCGGCGCGCTGGTGGATGAATCAGCAGCCGCGGGTGTCGCTCACTAGCCCGTATGGGGTCAGGTCGCACAACGTACACACAGAGGTTTGTCATGTTTTCATATTTATGTCATGCATGTGCATTGTGCGACCTGACCCCATAAGATAGCCATGTTCCGTATTTCATGCCCTTTTTGTGGCGAACGTGATGAAAACGAGTTTGTTTTCGGCGGGCAGGCACATATAGCCCGTCCGCAACCGGCAGAGCAGGTTGCAGACCGGGAATGGGCAGAATATCTTTTTTATCGTGATAATCCCAAGGGGCTGCATTTCGAACGCTGGCAACACCGGTACGGCTGCCGGCAGTGGTTTAACGTAGTACGCCATACCGTGAGCCATGAGATAGCGGCCGTGTATCGTATGGATGAGGCGCGCCCTGATATTGACCCGGAAGAAATGGTATGAGCGAAGATCAGCCCAAGCGTGGATTAGGAAGACGGGTTCGTCAACTTGTAGGGTTGCTGTGAGCGCAACGCAAGCAAAGCATGGATTGGAAAGACGGGTGCGCCAACCCGGAGGAATGTGATGAGCGGTACGCAGCCTTGGCGGCTCGCATCAGGCGGCCGCATCGATCGTGAGAAACTGTTGTCGTTTACCTTCAATGGCAAACGCCTCAGCGGATACCAGGGCGACACGCTGGCTTCGGCGCTACTGGCCAACGGGGTGCGTGTGGTGGGGCGCAGCTTCAAGTATCACCGTCCCCGCGGCATTCTGGCTGCGGGCGCGGAAGAATGTAATGCGCTGGTGACCGTGGGGCAGGGCGCCCTGGAAGAACCCAATGTGCGAGCAACGCAGCAGCCGTTGTACGATGGGTTGGCCGCGCGCAGTCAGAACTGCTGGCCCAGTGTAAATCTCGATATCGGACGCAGCCTGGATTACCTGCATTTCCTCTGGCCGGCAGGCTTTTACAACAAGACTTTTATCTGGCCTCACTGGCACTGGTACGAAGGGTTCATCCGGCGCATGTCGGGCCTGGGTAAACTGCCGCCCGAAGATGACCCCGATCAGTACATTCACCGGAATGTGCATTGTGATGTTTTGATTGTGGGTGGCGGTCCTGCCGGTTTGAGTGCGGCGCTGGCTGCCAGTGATACCGCAACGCGGGTCATCCTGATTGAGCAGGACAGCTTGTTGGGTGGCAGCCTGCTCTGGAATGATGGGAATATCAACGGTAAACAGGGGAACGTATGGCTGGAAGACACTGTACGCGTTTTACGGCAACGGGATAACGTTACCCTGTTGAGCAACACCACGGCCTCAGCCTGGTTTGACCATCGTATGGTGGTCGCCGCTGAAATGGTGAGTGACTGGCGAGACACAGGGGAGGGCGAAGGGCCGCGACAACGGTTATGGAAGGTCCACCCGCGCGAGCTTGTCCTGGCCACGGGCGCCATCGAGCAACCTCTGGTCTTTACCGATAACGATCGTCCCGGCATCATGCTGGCGAGCGCCGTACAACAGTACTGTAACCGGTACGCGGTCACGTCGGGAATGCGCATCGTCATTGCGACGAATAACGACAGTGCCTACGACGTTGCCCGAACGCTCATGAACGCGGGTATTGACGTGGTAGCCGTGATCGATTCCCGGCAGAAACCAGCGGGCGAGGGTGCCCGGGCAATGCGTGACCAGGGCATAACGGTGTTCCAGAATGCTATTCCCCTGGATAGTCGGGGCGATAAAGGCGTGCGCGAGGTGTCCGTTGCCAAACGGAGCAGCCCGGAGAGCATCGCAACCCTGCAATGCGACTGCATCGCCATGGCCGGCGGTTGGCAGCCGGTGGTGCATCTCTTCACCCAGGCGCGCGGCAGGCTGCGTTACGATTCCTCGTTCGGCGCATTCCTGCCTGACGTGATTCCTCCGCATGTGCACGTAGCGGGAATGGTAGCTGGCGCCCTGACCCTGGACGGCGCACTGGAGCAGGGCTGGAACGCCGGCGTCAAGGCCGCTGGCAACCAGTCAAAAAACAGCCACCCACATACTCGCTCGGGGAGTGATCCGTCATTCCGGCCCCGTCATTCCGGCGAACGCCAGGACCTGGAGCCGGGAACCATTGCCGATAATCACCCACACGCTCACTCGAGCAGTGATCCGTCATTCCGGCGCATGCCGGAATCCAGCCCCGACAATCGCCCGCGGGCACACTCAGATAGTGACGGCGCCTTACACATTGAACGGGCCTGGAGCGAGCAGCGCAGCGCTCGTCAGTGGATTGATTTCCAGTATGACGTGACCCTGCAGGATATCGATATCGCAGTAGCCGAGAACTACACTTCTGTGGAGCACATGAAACGCTACACGACAGCCGGCATGTCCGTAGACCAGGGTAAGACCGGTAACCTGAATGCCTTGCTTGCCCTGGCGGAACGTACCGGCCGGACCCCCGCTGAGGTGGGTACTACCACTTTTCGTCCCTTCTACCTGCCGGTAACCCTGGGCGCTTTGGCGGGACGTGACAGGGGTGAGTTCTATGCACCGGTGCAACGTAGTCCACTGTTTACTTGCCACGAAAAATTAAACGCTCAATTTGACGATTACGGCGCCTGGCGCCGCCCCCGGGTATACCTGCGCAACGGCGAAAACGTACAGCAGGCCATTGCCCGGGAGGCCGTGGCCGCGCGTACTTCCGTTGCCATCTTCGACGGCTCGCCACTGGGTAAATTTGAGGTATATGGACCCGATGCTGGCGAATTTTTGAACCGCATTTACATCAATAATATTACCTCACTGAAGACCGGTCAGGCCCGTTATGGCCTGATGCTGAATGAAAACGGCATCATCATCGACGACGGCATTTTTGCGCGGCTTGCCGGAGATCACTATCTGGTGCATACCACCAGCGGCGGAGCAAACCGGATCCACGCCTGGATGGAGGCCTTGCTGCAGGGCGACTGGCCGGACCTGGATGTATTGCTGACGCCGGTCACCAGCCAGTGGGCAAACATGGCCGTATCCGGACCGCGTTCAAGAGAGCTGCTCGGACGACTGGAGCTTGGAATCGATTTCGGCAATAATCGGCTGCCTCACATGGCTATCACAACCGGCACCATAGACGACATACCCTTGCGCGTACTCAGAGCCGGCTTCACCGGTGAACTTTGTTATGAGCTTAACGTTCCCGCTGACTGGGGAGCGGCCTTGTGGAAGCGCTTGCTGCAACTCGGTGAAGACCTGCAACTG
>JAAXHV010000607.1 GCA_012270695.1 Gammaproteobacteria bacterium
TGTCGGCCCCATATCTTGTTACCGTTTTTACTTTTTACGACTAATTCCACACTCAATACGACCCGGTCCGGTTCGCCTTCGGCATACTGATGTTGCCGCCACAACTCTTCACTTAATTCGGCAAGACGTTGCGCCCCGGCTTCTCCGGTTGCATTCTCCACCGCGTCGAAAATGTCCTGCCAGGCTTTCGTCCAGCCGTTAAGTCGCAGGGTGCCGCGCACAAATTCTTCTATTAACCAGTTTTCCTCAATCCCGTACAGTTTAATAAACGGCAATGAATCCCGGTTAGGGTAAGCTTCAAAGCTCTCCCCGTTAACCAGATAAGTTTCGATTTCCCTGTAAGGTGTTTCGGTGCTGCATTCCTCACCATTGGCAATCCATCGAGCAGGGGAATTCAATGCTTTGAGAACGCCGAGGGGCGACCAGGAAAACTTATAGGTGAAATCATCTGCCTGCAATGGAAAACCGCCGCAGTATGAACGAAACTCGATGATGTTTTCAGGATTAAAGACGCCACTTTTTCTATAGTCATCCAGCAATACATGGGCAAACATGTGGTCCAGTCCGGGGTCAAGACCACATTCGTTGACGAAGCATAGTTGTCTTGCCCTGACCCGCTCATCCAATGCGGCCATTTGTTCAGATATGTAACTGGAAGAAACAAAATGTGCGCGGTTTTCCAGGCAAAGTTTTGCCACCTGTAAATGCATGGATGCAGGCAGCATCGATACCACCACATCTTCCCGCTTGAGCGCGGATGTCAACAGCGCCCAATCAAACTCCCTGGCAACGGCGGCGGCAGGGTTGATACGGGCAAGCGCAGCTTGCGCCTTTGCCAATGTCCTGTTCCATACGGTGACGGGATATCCCAGCAGGGCCAGCCGGCGGATACCCGGCACAGACGACAAGCCTGCTCCCAACCAGTGAATGTGCTGCATGCCTCAGATCTCGGTTCTAACCGGTTTCCGTTAACCGGGCCTGCGCTATTTTATCCTCAAAGAGTTTCAAGGCACGTTGCCAGGTCCGGCCATCCGGCAATGTCAGCAAAGCAACCAGCAGTTGCGCTGAATAATCTTCACTGCTTTCTTTTGGCAACATCGATGGCAAGTGATCTATGGCGATCAGGTCCAGAACAGGATCATTTCTGAGCCGTATTGCTGGTCGGCCAAATGTCGTGCAGCGATTATAAATCGGTAGCGGGTTGTAACTGCCGTAGGGGTCGCAACTGATGTCGACTATAGCGGCAAGCCGGCGCGGCTGTTGCAGAAATCGCGTGGTTAGAAACGGACGAATGCTTGATTGAACGAATACGCAGTTGAGAAAAATATCGTGTTCCAGAATTTCAGGGAAAGGCCCGCCTTGTACGGTTTCTTCCAGGTCCCATAAGGTTGTTTCAATTTCAAGGGTACGGCAAAGTTCCGTGGCGCCACGGCCGCAACGTCCTTTGGCGCCGATGATGATAACCTTTGGACGCTTGCCGCTGGGGCGTCTGTACGATTTTTCCGACAAATTCAACAACTCGGCCAGCAACTGATCTTTATCGCGGTAACTGTTGACCCGCTCCAGTGTATCCGGCTGCGCCAGCCAGTTCATGAGGCCCAATGCGGCGCCGGCAAAGCCGGCCCAGTAACCGAATGCGGCGATGCGTTGATTGTTCTCGTCCAGCAGGAATTCCAAATCAAACAACTGGCCGTCGTCGTCGGCAAATTTGCCTAACAGTTTTTTCCAGCCCGACTGCTGCTTGTAGGCGTGAGCAAAATAAATATGTCTGTGGCGCAGCGCTGGTAATGGTTCTGGCAATTCCTTCAGGCCGAGTACGTAACAGTCCGGTGGGGCATCCGGCCAGGAAACGTACGGAACGATTCGGCAACCGGCCTCCCGGTATTGCCGGATATCGAACACCCGGTTACCGTACTCTTCAACGGAAACGGTAAAGCCTGCTGCAACCAGTTCCCTCGCCGCGGCAGGCGCCAGCGCAACCCTGCGTTCGAACGGCTTGGATTCAGCGCGTAGCCATATATGGGGCATGATTTACCCGGTGTGCTTGAAAACTCGGATTAAGTCAGGATTTCCTATATCTCAGGCTTGCTGACCGACCGCATGGCCATAGTACTGCTGCGCCTGCCGTTCTGTTACATAGCCATTACGAATATCACTTTCCAAGGCCTTTCTGTCACGTTGTAACGGGTCCCCCGCGCCACCACCGGCGCCAGTGACTACACGTATGATATCGCCCTGGTCCAAAGGCACATTGGAAAACTTGCCAAGGATTTCCCGTTTGCCGTCACTGCGTAAGATCTCAACCCGGTTTGAAGAACCTGATTTACCTCCGTTTATCGACCATGGAGCTGTAGTGTGATTAGGAGTAAATAAGCCGGTAGTCCAGCCATCTATTCCTTTTATTTCATATTCCAGTACCACTCCTTTCCCTCCACGGTACTTTCCCTCACCTCCATCCTCTTCATTGAAACGGTATTGCCTGACAAGAACCGCGTTGCGCGCTTCATTGAGCTCGATGGGCGTATTGAACGTTTCGCCGTCAATCTTGCTGAACTGGGCATTGGCTCCGTCATATCCCATGCCTGCGCCAAAACCACCTACTTCAGGTTCAATCAGGAAGGCTGGTTTACCGGTATCCGGGTGTGTGCTGCCAATTACCAGGGCGCAAACAGAGCCGAAGTGGCCGGCGGTTAACTGTTCAGGTAGTACGTCCGCCAGTGACCGCCACACCAGGTCGGTGACAAACATGACCGGTTCGTGAAACAAGCCTACCGGAGCGGGGCGTTTCGCTGCAAACAGCGAACCCTCGTCACACAACAGTCGCAGTGGCCTGAACACGCCTGCATTACAGATACCGCCGGGGTCAGTGATCGCTTTGAACGCGACCTTGGCCCCGCATAGCGTCACTGTGAAAGGGCAATTGGCGGGTTCGTTTACCTGACCCCGGTTACCGCGCAAATCGACAATGAAATGCTCGTCAGTGATGGTCAGCAACAGTTTGACCTGACCCAG
>JAAXHV010000608.1 GCA_012270695.1 Gammaproteobacteria bacterium
GTATTCTGCGGCGCCGTAGACAACTGGAAGGAACATGCCGCCCGGCACAGCCTGGAAGGAGACCAACTGCCGCCGGGGATAAGACTGCACGAGACCATGGAACTGGTCGGTTATCTATGCCCCGCCTGCGGCCGTCAACATTCACTTGACGTGAAAGAACGCGGCACGGCCCCACTACACGATCTTAAGATCACCCGCTGGGTAGCAGACAGGCGCTGACATGGCACCCAATTGCCATTCCTGCCCAATCGTTGTCGTTCCGGCGAAAGCATGCCCCGGCATGCTGTAAGCCGGGGACGGACGGAACCCAGTAAACAATTCATACGTAATAAACATGCAATCCCAACCACGGTTTAAATTCTTCTTCGGCTCCACCATCGCCCTGGCCTGCTTCGTCGGCATGATCGGCAATACGGGAGTGATCCTGTTTGCCGGAACAGGCGTGCTGATTAAACCCCTGACCCAGGAGTTCGGCTGGAGTCGCGGCGACGTATCTCTGGCCCTGACATTGCTTACCGTCGGCATTGCCCTGGGGGTGCTGGTGAGCGGCAGGTTGATAGACCGGTACGGCGCCAGACGGGTGCTATGCGCATCCATTCTCTTATCCCTCCTGGTCATACTGACAGGACCCTTGTACGTCGCTACCCTGCCCCTGTTTTATACCATGATGCTTCTCGCCGCGGTGGTCGGCGCGCCGACCAACACGATCGGCTATGCGCGCGTCATTTCCAACTGGTTCGACAAACGCCGGGGACTGTTCATCGGCATCAACTCGGCCGGGATCGGGCTGGGATTTACCCTTGCGCCGCTGGTATGCAACTGGGCCGTGGGCATCGGCGGGTGGCGCGCGGGTTATTTCAGCCTGGGCCTCTTCCTGCTTTTTATCGTATTCCCCACGGTTTATTTTCTGCTCATCGACAAGCCCGAAGACGTGGGCCTGTTGCCGGACGGCGCAGCGAAGAGCGCTTCGGACCACCGGCAGGCAACCGATACGAGCGACCACCTTTCACTGGGTGAGGCGCTGAGAACCCGCGTGTTCTGGCTCATGATCATCATCATTGCCTGTATCGCCTTTTCCCTGAACGGCATCTTCAGCCAGTTGGCGGCCTTGCTCACAGACCGGGG
>JAAXHV010000609.1:0-488 GCA_012270695.1 Gammaproteobacteria bacterium
ATTACCTTTAACGACAACGTCACTTTCCGCCTGAATGGGGAAGAGATCAGCGTGGTGCATTACAGCAATTCCCATACCGACGGTGACAGTGTCATTCATTTCAGGAATGCCAATGTGCTCCATACCGGGGATATCTGGTTTAACGGCCTCTACCCGTTTATTGATGTGTCGAGCGCCGGTTCCATCGACGGGGTGATCAGCAGCATCAGGATGCTGATTAACCTGGCTGATGACGACACCCGGATTATTCCGGGACATGGCCCGCTCAGCGATAAACAGGGCATGCAGGGCTACCTGGAAATGCTGGAGACGGTACGGGACAGGATGAACAAGCTCATTGCGGAAGGAAAATCACTGGAAGAGATCATCGAACTGAAGCCCAATGCGGATTATGACACAACCCTGGGCAAGGGGTTTCTCAAACCGGAACAATTCCTGCAGACCCTCTACAGCAGCCTCACACAATAAAATACTCGCCATCTCTCCCG
>JAAXHV010000609.1:678-3403 GCA_012270695.1 Gammaproteobacteria bacterium
AAAGGCAGTGTCTGCGGCGAACAGGTGCAATGCTGCTATCACGGCTGGACTTATGACGCCACCGGCCATTGCGTGAATATTCCCTACGTCGGTAACAGCGAACTCATGCCCAAGGGGGTGCGCGCGTATCCCTGCCGGGAAGAGTACGGGCTCATATTCGTGTTTCCCGGCGATGCCGCCAAGGCAACTGACAGCAGGTTTCCGGACGTGCCCAGTTGGCACGACCCGAAATACAAGACCCGTTACCTGGACCGGCAGGTGGCCTGTCACTATTCCTTCCTGCATGAAAACCTGATGGATATGAACCACCAGTTTCTGCACCGCCGCATCATGTCCAGGATCCGCACGGGCTTCCTGGATTTGCGCCATGGCGATGACTGGGTTGAAGTCGATTACACCTTCTCCCGCGTAGGCAAGCAGCCCATAGGTGAGAAGATCATGCTGGGAAAACTGGTCGCGCCGACGGAAAAGCGTCCTCGTGACCTGATGACCGTGAGGACCCAGTACCCCCATCAACGGCTGAAATTCTGGACTGCGGGCAGCCAGCATCCGGCCCTGGATCTGTGGATCACTTACGTGCCTGTGGATAAGCAACAGCGCCGCAACCATACGTTTGGCCTGATGAATATCCGCAGGCCTTCCCTGGCGGGACTGATGGAGTTTTTGTGGCCGTTCGTGATCTGGTTTACCGAGGGAATTTTTGCGGAAGACAGGTGGATTGTGGAGTTGGAACAGGCCGCTTTCGATCAACAGGGAAGCGACTGGAACCAGGAAATTTTCCCGGTCATTTTACAACTGAGAAAAATACTCTTGCGTCAGGGGTTGCCGATTCCTCTGAATGTTTGACTACATCAACAGCAGGATACTGGCTGGCTGCCACTCGATAACCGACTTGCGCCGGGCGGCAAAGCGGCGCCTGCCGAGGGCCGTCTTCGATTATCTGGATGGCGCGGCGGAAGACGAGGTTACCCTCTATCGCAACCAGGCAGATTTCGGCCGTTACGAGTTGCTTCCCCGCTTCCTGGTTGACGTCGAGAACGTGGATTTATCCACCAGGGTATTGGGCGCCGACATCGACGTGCCTTTTATATTGGCGCCGACGGGCATGTCCAGACTGTTTCACCATGCCGGGGAGAGGGCGGTAGCCAGGGCAGCGCAAAAAGTCCGTACCATGTATTCCCTGTCTTCCGTGGCGACCACCTCCATTGAAGACATCACCGGGGTCAGCGAGGGACCGAAGATGCTGCAGCTCTACGTCTGGCGTGACCGGGGAATATTGAGGGATTTTATCCAGCGGGCCAAAGCAAGCGGATACACGGCCTTGTGCCTGACGGTGGACCTGCCCCGGGCCGGCCAACGGGAACGGGACCTGAAGAACGGCTTTACGGTGCCGCCCCAGATCCGGCTCTCCAATATCCTTGACACATTGATACGGCCCGACTGGCTCTGGGACTTTCTGACCAGCCCGCGCATGACGCTGGAGAACGTGAGCGGGCACACCACTGCTGCGGAAAACCTGTTTTCCGTCATTGACTATACCACCGCACAGTTTGACCCGTCGCTGACCTGGGAGGATATGGCCTGGATGATCCGGGAGTGGGACGGCCCTTTCGCCATAAAAGGCATTTTGAGCGTTGACGACGCCAGGCGGGCTGCCGAGACGGGCGTCAGTGCCGTGATCATATCCAACCATGGCGGCCGCCAGCTCGATCACGCGCCATCGCCCATCAGCGTGTTGCCCGAGATTGCCGATGCGCTGGGCGACCGGGTGGAGATCATTCTGGATGGGGGTATCCGGCGCGGCACCGACGTGATCAAGGCCCTGAGCCTGGGCGCCAGGGCGGTGATGATCGGACGCGCCTACCTGTTCGGTCTTGGAGCCGGGGGGGAGGCCGGCGTCAATCGCGCCCTGGAATTGCTGACCGGTGAAATCAGACGTAATTTGATGCTGGTCGGTTGCCCGTCCGTGAAGCAACTGGGCAGTAAATTCGTACGGGAGATAGCACAATGAAGCGCTGGATATCCATTGCCATACGCAGGGATATCGTCATTAATTCATTGCAGGTTTGCGCCGTGGTGGGGACAATCCTGGTGTTGATTAATTACTTTGACAGGCTGTTCAGCGGCGGACTGTCAAAGGTTGATTATTTGAAGATGCTGCTGATGTATTGTGTTCCTTACTGTGTATCGACTTATGGCGCGGTCAGCGTTGTACTGAATGAAAAGTCATGAACTCTGAGCCAGTCCGTTGCCGCTGGTGCCTGGGGGATGAGTTATACTTGGACTACCATGACGAGGAGTGGGGCGTACCGCTACACGATGACAGAATGCTGTTTGAATTCCTGGTGCTGGAAGGCGCACAGGCCGGCCTGAGCTGGATTACGGTGTTGAAAAAACGTCCGGCCTACCGGCAGTTATTTGATGATTTTGACTTCACCCGGGTCGCGGAATATGACGAAGATAAGACAAGCAGCCTGCTGGAAAACCCCGCCATCATCAGAAACAAACTCAAGATCCGCTCCGCAATCCGGAATGCCCGCGCGTTTATCAAGGTCAGGGAGGAATTCGGGACATTCAATGATTACATCTGGGACTTCGTCGACGGCAACCCCATACAGAACGCATGGCAGGATATATCTCAGTTACCTGCAGAAACTCCCCTGTCCAATAAAATCTCCAAGGACCTCAAACGCCGCGGCTTCAACTTCGTCGGCCCCACCATCGT
>JAAXHV010000610.1 GCA_012270695.1 Gammaproteobacteria bacterium
GGCGGTGGGGACAACCTGTTCCTGTCGTCTATCCTTGCCCTTGATGCAGACAGCGGACAGATGAAATGGTACTACCAGACCACACCTGGAGACAGCTGGGACTATACAGCCACTCAGCATATGATTCTGGCGGACCTGGCAATAAACGGAAAGGAAAGGAAAGTTTTATTGCAGGCTCCCAAAAACGGCTTTTTTTATGTGCTTGACCGTACTGATGGTGAACTCCTGTCTGCAGAGAAATATGTCACAGTGAATTGGGCCAGTCACATAGAAAATGGACGACCGGTAGAGACTGGGCAAGGCGATTACAGCAGTGAAGATAAACTGGTTTACCCATCAGAGCTTGGCGGGCATAACTGGCACCCGATGTCATTCAATCCTGACACGGGACTGGTCTATATACCGGCGCAGGAAAAAGGCTGGGTACATTCACCTGATAATTTTTACCTGTTTGATTACAACACACCACACATAGAAAAACTCAGGCAGAACCAACCGGCAGTGGAAGAAGGCGGATATCTTAAAGCCTGGGACCCCGTCAGACAAAAATTAGCGTGGCAGGTTAAAAATGCAACCTTTATAAATGGAGGAACGCTATCGACTGCAGGCAGACTGGTGTTTCAGGGAACGGAAGACGGTTATTTTAACGCCTACGATGCCTTGACCGGCGCCAGGTTACTCCATCTTTTTGTTGGAACGGGCATCATGGCTCCGCCTGTCAGCTACGCAATAGATGGAGAGCAATACATTGCTGTGATGGCCGGATTTGGTGGCGCCACACTGTTCATGCTGGACGACGCTGCTGCGGCAATGAAATATAAAAACTCCGGACGCCTGCTGATTTTTAAACTGAACGGAACGAGTGTGCCGTTACCTCCCAGGATAACCACGCCACCAACTGCCCCTGCGCCAATCATTCAAAAGTCAGGAGATGAAAGTATAAATAAGGGGGAGAAGCTTTACGTCAGATATTGTGGAAGCTGTCATGGGATGTTCGGCAGCAAGTCATTATTGCCCGACCTGAGCAGGATGAATCCTGAAATTACTGCAATATTCAAACTCATTGTACTTGATGGCGTTTTTGA
>JAAXHV010000611.1:0-1203 GCA_012270695.1 Gammaproteobacteria bacterium
TCTTCGGGCTGGTCAGCGGTTTTTCCGGCGTGCTTGTCCTGTTGGCGATTTACGTTGGTCTTCAGTCCTCGCCCGCCAATGCATTTCCGATCTACTCGTTGGTCGGCGCATACGCCGGCACGCTGGTGATTGCCTGCTTCAAGGCGTTGATGTACCTGCAACAGCGCGCTGCAGGTTTGCCGCTGACCTACGAGATACTATTTGCCTTATCCTGGCGCAATTTCCTGGTGGCTTCGTTCGCTGGCGCGTTCACGGCTGGGGTCGGTGGCCTGCTCGCCCTCTGGGGTGCCTTGTTTCACACCTTGGGAATTGATTTCTTCCGCGTGTTATTCTCGCAGGACTGGTTCCTGTTCCCGCTACTCGCCGTTGCCTTCGGCGCAGGTGTGTCCATATTCCGAAGCCTGACCGGCGTGCTCGACGGTATTGTCAGCCTCCTTGAGGGCCTGATACGGCTGTTGTTGCCCCTGGTCATTGCGATCATGACGATCTTTCTTGCCGCGTTGCCGTTCACGGGTCTTACGCCGCTATGGGAAACGGGTAAAGGAACTGCCCTGTTGTTGTGGCTGAACGCGATAACGCTGTTTTTTATCAACGCGGTATACCAGACCGGTCGCCATGCGCCCTACCCGGAAATCGTTCACCGCCTGCTCTACCCGGGCGTTGCCTTGCTTCCCGCCGTAGCGGCATTGGCACTGTATGGCCTGTACCTGCGGGTTGACCAATACGGCTGGACCGTGGAGCGTTGCTGGGGGTTGGCGGTTGCCGTATTGCTGGCCATGTTTTCCGCCGGTTACCTGTGGGAAATCGCCCGCCGGCGTGCGACCTGGACCAACGGTCTTGCCCGCGTCAATATCACTATGGGCTGGGTGATAGTGGCACTGATGCTGCTCGTTAACAGCCCCTTGCTCGACTTTCGCTCCATCTCGCTTGCGAGTCAGCTCAAGCGCATCGATAGCGGAGAACTCGAATTGAGAGAATTCGATTTTGATTACACCAGGACACACCTTGCCCGGCCTGGCTTCCTGAAACTGCAAGCCCTGACCGAACAACTGAAGGTTTCAGACCCGGAACTGGCTGAGCGTATCTCAGGAAACAGGGGGCAGTACAGACCGCTGGGTGAAGCGCCGGAAGACTTCTGGGGGCGCGTGACGTATCGCCCGCAACGTTTTGACGTCCCAGAGGGGGTGAAGACATTGATTGACA
>JAAXHV010000611.1:1216-1504 GCA_012270695.1 Gammaproteobacteria bacterium
GGAGGGTGGTTTCCCTCTGTTCGAGCTGGCCCTTGGATTTTACCAGGACCCCGTATTCATCCAAGTCGATTTAAACGATGACGATGTGTTGGAATACGTATTGCTCAGCTCAGGCCGTGACTCCGGACACGTGGTTGGGTTGTGTTTTTACCTGGCCGACGGCGTCTGGAACTACCGCAGAGTTGCCCGTGTTTCCCCCTCCCTGACAGCAGGCGCCCGGATACCTGAGGTTGACGTAGCGAATGCCCTGCACCAGGGAGAAATTGAGGCTACAGGACCGGCTTTCCA
>JAAXHV010000612.1 GCA_012270695.1 Gammaproteobacteria bacterium
GACGCCAGGGGCATGGCGCTCAAGCTGATGGAAATAAACGGGCAGCCCCTGGAACAGAGTGACGCAGGCAACGCCACCCAGGACTTCCTGATGGCCAACACCCCCGTCTTTTTTGTCAGGAATATGCCGGATTACAACTCTTTTGTTGCCAACCCGGAAAACCTGAAGGCATTTTTCTTCCCGGATTGGAATCCGTTTAATTGGCGTATAAAGGAATTGTTCGCGGGAAAACGAGTCCTCTCACCCCCGCCGGCAAGCGTTCTTGACCCCACTTATTACAGCATTACCCCTTACAAGCTGGGCCCCCACAATATCAAGTTCGCTGCCCGCCCCTGTCACCAACGAAACGACGCGCAGCCGGTTATCGATGAGCACAGCAGCGCTGATTTTTTGCGGGAGCAACTGCAGGAAGAACTGAGCGGTACAGCGGCTTGCTTCATCTTTCAGGTGCAGGTGCAACGAACAGACAAGGGCGCCATGTCCCTGGATGATGCGACCGAAGCATGGTCTGAACAGGATGCCCCGTTTATTCCATTAGCCACGATTACTGTTCCCCAACAGGAATTCTCCGATCCGGAACAAGCTCAATTTTGCGAGAATCTGTCTTTTGCGCCGTGGCATGCCCTGCCTGAACATCGCCCACTCGGACAATTGAATCGATTGCGAAGACATGCTTACCCGGCCTCGTCCGGATACCGTCATGAACAGAACCAGACGGCCGTACCGGACGCTATGGCATACTGGTGCGCGGCTCCGGAGTTGAAGTGTTAGCAACAAGAATCAGGAATTGGGGGAAACCTGATGTAACAATCAATTCCTGATTTTTGGTTTATGTTTAAATGGCAGGTGCGCTTCAAGGGTTCTGATATAAGCATTCATTTGTGCGGATTCCTGTTCCAGAAAATTATCGATTGCATTACGAAAGCCGGCATGGCGGATCCAGTGTCCGGACATCGCCAGGAACGGCTCAAATCCCCGGTACAGTTTATGTTCGCCCTGGACTCCCGCATCAACCGATTTGAGCCGGTTCTCCAGACAATAGTCAATGGTCTGGTAGTAACAGAGTTCAAAATGCAGGTTGGCCAGGTACCTGTCGCAGCCCCAGTGCCTGCCGTATAAAGTGGTATCGCTCAGCATGGCAAAGGCGCCAGCGACATAGTCCTTACCCTGTTTTGCCAGTATCAGCAGGGTGTTCTCCGGCATGGCCATACTGAGGTGGTGAAAAAAATCCAGTGTCATGCGCGGGCTGCCCCAGCGCCGGAGGAATGTGTTGCAGTAATACCCATAAAATACGGCCCAGTGTTCCTCTGAGATATCCGCGCCACGGAGTCGCAATATCTCGATATCTTCCTTCCTGATCGTGTTGCGCTCCCGCTTTATCTGTTTGCGCCGCTTGGAAGTCATGCCCTGCAGGAAGTCGTCGAAATCGCGATAGTCGCGATTGTGCCAGTGAAACTGGCAGGTCTTGCGCAATAACAGGCCGTTGTCCGCCATGACTTGCTGATCATTATCCTCCGCGAACAGGCAATGGAACGAAGACACGCGCGCACGCTCGGCCAGTTCCGTTACGGTTTTAATGATTAACGCCTTGATATCCCGACCCTTGCCCAGAGACCGGTTGATAAGAATACGCGGGCCGCATACCGGAGTGAAGGGGATGGCCGATACCAGTTTGGGATAATACCTGCCGCCGGCCCGTTCAAAGGCGTCGGCCCAGGCCCAGTCGAACACGAATTCACCGTGAGAGTTATCCCTGATGTACAGGGGCATAGCCCCCAATAATTTGTCTCCGGCCGTTACCAGCAGGTGACCCGGTTCCCATCCATGCCCTTCCAGGCACTTGTAGCGTTCCAGACCGTTCAGGAAATCATATTTTAAAAACGGGTTGCCGGTGATATCCAGTTGATCCCATTCTGTCTTGTCAACCTGAGCGAGGTTGCTAGTCTGTCTGATCGTGATTTCCATGAACGAACAGTATACCTTTCTCTCGTCATTGCGATGCGGCAAGTTGCGGGTTAACCCGCATCTCTCACCGTCGCGTGTCGCCGACAGAGATATGTATGCTGTCAATATGCAGGTTAAAGAGACTTCGGGGGGATGCAGGCCGGGGACTAGCCCGGGTTTCTCACCAGGTGATGCGATGACAAATCGTCAGGATAGACGATTTGCACGGCGTAAGCCGCCCGCAGGGATGCGCCCAGGGAAGGGCGCAATGAATGCGCCGGATTTTTTGCGCCAGCGGGAGGCCGGGCTATATACAAATGCCCCCGTCAGCGAATGGTGCTTTATTCCCCGCCCTTCGTGTACAACGGAAAGGGCATGATGTTTTTACCTTTATCGTCAAATTCCGTTATCTTGGCCGTCCCTTGCTTGTCCATTTCGTCAATCCGGATCACCGAGTGCATGGGGATGTATGTTCGGGTGACATGATTGAACTCGGATTTCAGATTTTCTTCCGTGGGGTCGACTACCAGCGCATTTTTTCCCCCGAATACCAGGTTTTCGATCTCGACAAAACCAAACATGGCACCCTGTTGGACGTTGCGGGCATAGATTTCGTATATTTTGCCCTGGTTGTGAAATATTACTTTGTAAATTGGCTTTTTTGACATAGTACCTTAACCGGAGAGTGCGCAAGTTTGTGATTCTAGCATATCTTATAATTTGCTGGATTCATGATGGAACAGTTTGGCCGCTGATGAAAAGAATTTTTCCACAAAGGGCTTTTTGCGCGCAAACCTGATTTCGTAGATATCAGTTGATTTCGCCGCTTCACTCAGGTAATCATCACTGGTCTGGAGAGCGTCCACAAGGCCCAGTTCCAAGGCTTTTTGCCCGTGCCAGTGTTCCCCTGTGGAGATCGCTTCCACGTCGACCTGTTCGCGGTTTTCCCGCACAAATTGTTTGAACAGTTCGTGGGTTTCTTCAAGCTCGGCGCGTAATTTTTCCCGGTCCGCTTCCGTATTCTCACCGAACAGGGATAAGGTCCGCTTGTACCTGCCGGCGGAAATTTGCTCAAAATCAATGTCGTGTTTCTTCAGCAGCTTATGAAAATTGGGTATCTGCGCGAGCACCCCGATAGAACCTATGATCGCAAACGGCGCCGCAATTATCCTGTTCGCGACACAGGCCATCATGTACCCGCCGCTGGCTGCGACCTTATCGACCGCGACTGTCAAAGGGATGCTTTTATCCCTTATCCTTCTCAATTGGGATGCGCCAAGTCCGTAACCATGCACTGTGCCGCCGCCACTTTCCAGGATAACAAGAACTTCATCCTGGTTGGCGGCAGTCGTCAGGATGGCAGAAATTTCTTCCCTTAAGGAAGCGACCTCATCCGCTCTGATATCCCCTCTGAAATTGAGCACAAAAATACGCTTTCTATCCCCGGCATCCGATTTTTCCGCCTTTTTCTGTTTCTCCTTATGTGCTTTCACGGATTTTTTAAAGATCCCCTTCGGCAGTGTCGCCGCTTCCAGCATCAGTTTTGCATGGTCAAATTTCTGGTTGATATGTTTGACTTCCAGGTGCCCTTCCTCAGCGACCCGGCTGCGCATCTTCAGCATGACGATAAGAAAGGCAACAGCCGCCACACCGCCGATTACCGTCCCGAACTTTATAAGAAACAATCCGTATTCATACAGAAATTCCATCCACATTGTTTGTGTTTCTCCTGATTTATTGTGTGTAAGCCGGTGAATTATACCCCGAATATAGCATCATTCCGGCAAACGCCAGAATCCGGTCGAAAAATATTTCATTGTTTATGATAATGCCCGTTTGTCTACTGGATTCCGGCCACTGCTCAACCCCATACAGGGGTAGACTAATGCCGGCATGACGATAGTCTTGACACACAAAGTATACGTAAATGCCCGAGGTTAAACCGTTACGCCGTTCCCTGCCTTTTCTGCGTCCATACAGCGGCAGGATCTTATTTGCGCTACTCTGTCTCACGGTCGCCGCGCTGGCGGCGCTGGCAATGCCGGTTTCCATCAGGCTGGTTATTGACTACGGCTTTTCCGCTGAGAACGGTCAATCCCTCGATATCTATTTCATCGCGCTGTTGCTTTTGTCGCTGATCTACGCCTTATCCTCCTCATTACGCTATTACACGGTGATGTGGATCGGCGAACGGGTAGTCGCGGATATTCGCTCCGCTGTTTATAATCACGTCATTAAAATGGACCCGGCATTTTTTGAAGTCACAAAGTCCGGTGAAGTCCTCTCCAGGCTGACCACCGACACCACCCTGGTGCAGTCGGTAGTCGGCGCCGGCGTTTCCATCGCTTTACGCAGTTCATTCACCCTGGCAGGCAGCCTGGTCATGTTGTTCATCACCAGTTCCCGGCTCAGCATGCTGCTGTTCGGTCTGTTACCCGTTGTGGTGTTGCCCGTCTGGTTCTACGGGAGGAAAGTGAGAAAACTGTCCCGTGAGACACAGGACCGGGTGGCTGATTCCAGTGGGATTGCTGGGGAGGTATTAAATGCAATACAAATCGTCCAGGCATTCACCATGGAGTCATTGCAAAGCCGGCGTTTCAGTGACGCGGTGGAGCGTTC
>JAAXHV010000613.1 GCA_012270695.1 Gammaproteobacteria bacterium
TAAGCAGCTATGGTTCTCCGTACAAACTCAGGATCAGCCTGGATCAGACGCAGATAATTTGAAGCAGCCGCGTCTGGAGTCCGCTTGCCCTGTTCCCATCCTTTCAGAGTGTCCAGGCTCAAGTGGTAAGAACGCGCAAACACGGCTTGCGACATGTTTACCTTATGTCGTATCGCCTTGATCGTCGCAGGCGTGACCACAAAATATGCAGTTTCAGGCGTTATTTTGCCTTTGGCTACGTCTACCGCTTCTTTCAGGTTTGATTTGAGTTCATTGAACAATTTGTCGTCCACGTTCTGCCTCTAACTGAATTCCTCAATAATCTTATCGACATACTTCTTTAATCGTGTTTTCTGCCTTGGAGTAAGGTTCTCCTGGCTGGCCTTGGCATAGATCAACAATAACAATATTGGTTTCTGCCCATTGTGGTAGTAATAAATCACCCGGGTACTACCACTTTTGCCATGCCCTGGTCGGGCGATACGAATTTTCCGTAAACCGCCGGTGCCCTGGATGAGTCTTCCCGCTCTGGGCCGCCTGGCCAGAAGCTCAAGCATGGCTTCAAATCCTTTATTGCCCAGTAATCCACGCGCCTTGTTTTCAAACGTACCGATTGGAACGAGTGTTTGCATCTTGCATCCTTTATCCTGTAAACCTTATTGTGGTTCATTGAACCCTAAAAGTCAAACACTCACTCACGGCATGGGTCACTGCGACCGGTGATTTTGTCCATTCCGCATGAAGTGTCGAACTTTCTCCTCGGGAACCTGATTAAGTCAGAGCTTTACTAGATAAAACTTTCATCGGTCGTTCAAGCTCGGGAAAGTTAAATCCGCGAAAACCGTATATTATTTACGGATCGTGGTTAGATGATCTACGTTTGTACTATTGCCGATTTGAGATACCGACGTAGCTTGTAGAGCAATTTTGCTCCAGCATATCGGAATAGAGACTTCCATTAATGGGACAGCCGCGAACGCTATACCAAAAGCTCGTCGACTCGCATACAGTATGTCAGTTCGATAATAATGGTAACATTCTTTTATATATTGATCGGCAGGTGCTGAACGAACACAGGTGCTGAACGAATACACAAGTCCGCAAGCATTCAGTAGTTTACGTGAAAATGGTCGCAGCATTCATCGTCCCGGGACTCATCTTGCTGTCGTCGATCACGTGAATTCCACCTCTCCTGAGAATTTCGATGCTGCTGAAGAAGCGGGCAGCGCACTGCAGATGTCGTATCTTGCAAAGAATTGCGAGGAATTCGGGATAGAACTTTTCGACATTTTTGATTCACGGCAGGGTTCGGGGTAATAACATGTTCGCCGGATTTCAACGAAAGCATCGACTCGTAAACGGCGTAAATATTCACTACCGTATCGGCGGCGAGGGACCGCCGTTGCTGCTGCTTCACGGACACCCCCAAACCCATGTCATGTGGCACAGGGTCGCCGGGCAACTCGCAAAGCGTTTCACGGTGGTCGCTGCGGACCTGAGAGGTTACGGCGACAGCGACAAGCCTCCCGCATCGGAAAACAACCATCACTATTCAAAACGCGTTATGGCGCAAGACCAGATCGAGCTGATGAGTTCCCTGGGTTATACACAATTCGATATCATTGCCCATGATCGCGGCGCGAGAGTCTCTCACAGGTTGGCGCTCGACCACCCTGAAACCGTCAAGCGCATGATCCTGCTGGACATCGCGCCGACCCTGTGCATGTATGAACAGACCACGGAGCAATTCGCCCGGGCATACTGGCACTGGTTTTTCCTCATTCGTCCGGCACCGCTGCCTGAAACGCTGATAACGGCGGACCCGGAAGCCTACCTGCGCCAGATGTTATTCAGACTTAGCGCGGGAGAGAATCCGTTCACCCCTGAAGCATTCAATGAATACCTGCGCTGCCTGAGCCTGCCCGGCGCTGCCGCCGGGACCTGCGAGGATTACCGGGCAAGCGCCGGCATCGACCTGGAGCACGATCGTCATGACATCGCCGCGGGCAACAGGATTACCTGCCCCCTGCTCGTGTTATGGGGTATAGAAGGTGTTATAGGAAAACTCTTTGACCCACTGGAAGAATGGAAAAAAGTGGCCCTGAACGTGGCAGGCGCCGGACTGCCTTCAGGTCATTTCATCCCCGAAGAAGTCCCCGAAATATTACTGGAGCATACCTGGAAATTTCTATAATGATTGAGGTAATTTCTCAGGAGATCCGGCTGACGTCCGATAACTCCGGCGATATTACATGGTTGGTCGGTCTGTACTACAGCAAAGATGAAATTGATGATCTGATATTCTTCAACTATCGCGACCATGTTGCATTTTCCGGTCTGTTCCACGCCGGGTTCTACCAGAAAGCCGAAAGCCTGGGTGCTTTTGGCCAGGCTGAGTGGCAGATGACAGATACGCTGAGATTTATTGGCGGTGTACGCTACACTGACGAGTCGCGGGATTTTGATTATACCAGCGGCGTCACCGGAACCGGCGCTCCGATTCCGGTCGCCACATTTTCAGACAGCATCAGCGAGGATAAGGTGTCAGGAAGAATTGGCATTGATTATACACCTACCAAGTTACCGGCTATCGTCCTTTGGCGCAGGCTCAACATTCCTCCCAGGTCGTCAGCTCTGGGCGGAGCCAAGGACTTACGGCGTTTCACTTCGTTATACATTTTAGAAGACTATAAACTCCGGCAACTGATTTCGAGATGCGTCACGGAAAAGTAGCGCAATTCTCAAGTATCATGTAGAGTGGGAAACAACATATGCGAAACTTCTGTCGTTGGTATAAATTCACACCTGTCTGGTTATCATTTGTTGCTGTTATCCTGGCAGGGTCGGCAATCGACTCCCATGCGGAGACAATGCAGTTTTTGGGACCACAAGAGCCTCCGTTCGTTCCTGAACAAACAATCGCAATCGTAAACGGCGACTTGATTGACGCTACCGGCGCTCCGCCAAAACTGGGGTACACAGTCATCATCGAGGGTGAAAGAATTACCGCTGTAGGGTCTCATGACGAAGTGAAAATTCCCGATGGAGCGCAGGTGATCGATGCCGAAGGTATGACAATCATGCCCGGCATCATAAACTCAAATCAACATGTCCAGCTTCACCCGCTTTACAGAGCGCCTGCGGCGGATTTACCCCTGGATCTACTCATCGCCCGCTGGGATGAAAATTTCTCCCGCATGCCCGACAAGGCCTACCATTACCTCATGCAAGGTATTACCAGCATGCGCCAGACAAGCGGTCCTTCATCGAAATTACTGCCTTTGAAGCAGA
>JAAXHV010000614.1 GCA_012270695.1 Gammaproteobacteria bacterium
GGGTGTCGGCTGGTATTTCAAGAATAGAGCGGCAGCAGGGGTGAAGGCCTTTTACATCGCTAAAAGGGAAATCCCCGGCTGGGTTGTCTCACTTGCATTTTTCTCTACCTTTGCCAGCACCAATACCTACATAGGGCAGGCAGGCAAGGCCTTTCAGTATGGTTTATCCTGGGCCTGGGTCGGACTGATCTGGGCAGTCTTCTGTGTCATTTCCTGGTTGGTGCTGGGCCCCCGCATGCGCAACCAGACCGCGCTGCTCGGTTCGCATACTATTCCCGATTATTTTCACCTGCGTTATAAATCTTCGTTGTCAAAGTCGATCCGGGTTTTGTCCGCTGTGGTCATTCTGTTTGCCACGCTCTGGTACATGGTAGGTATTACCAAGGGGCTGGGCCATGTATTAACGGCAGTGCTCGACGTGCGTTATGCGTGGGGCACGGCGCTGATGATCATAATCACCGGTTCCTACACTATATGGGGTGGCATGTACGGCGTGTTATGGACCGATGCCGTCCAGGGGATCATGATGTTCGCTGTGGCCGTCATCCTCGTCATGTTGCCTTTCATCTATGTCGGCGGTGCGGCTGAACTCATGAGCCGGATTGCCGAGACTACACATCCGGATCGTTTCGGACAACCCATAGGCAACGGACTGGTTGTGTTTGGACAGTTGGTCTCGTTCTTTTATATTCTGGGTATCGGTCTCGCTGTCGGTATGAAACAAATTGCAGAACCGCGTTGTCTGATTCGGTTTTATTCCATCGACAATGCCCGCAGCATGAAATTTGCAATGATCTGGACACCTGTTTTCCTTGGCATCTCCCTGATCTGTGTGATGGGGCTGGGCGCGCTGGTACACGGCATGGCCACGGAACAGGAGGCCGCTTACCTGGTGCAGCACACAGACGAAGTGGTGGGTTTTATGCTGGCAAAGTTTGATGATCCCTGGATAAGCGGCATCTGCGTGGCAGGGTTGTTCGCAGCCGGCATGTCATCGCTGGCATCAGTGATGATTATCGTCGGCACGGCATTTGTCCAGGATATCTGGCACGTCGCAAGACCGATGGACAAGGGCAAATTAGTGCCTCGGACCAAATGGACAATATTTGGCTACACTCTTCTGTTGTATGTGTTCACCCTCTATCCACCGGCTGGCATTGTCGAACTCACTGCTTTTTCCGGGGCCGTATTTGCGGCCAGTTTCTTCCCGGCAATTTTCGGCGGGCTCTACCTGCGTTGGGGAACCGACGTGGGCGCGCTGGCATCCATGTTAGCCGGAATACTGAGTTGTGTGATCTGGCGTTTCGCTTTCCGCTTCCGGTTCCCCGCGTTGCAGGACATTCACGAAGTGATACCCGCGTTTATTATTTCCGTTCTTGTCTATCTTCTCGTCAGCCGGATTACGGGTAGCCGACGTCCAGGGCAGAGGCACTTGGACAGTTTATTCGGGCGAGCATCCAAAGCGCCGGGCTGACCCGCACAGCTCACCATTGTCACCGGACGGGACACTGTTCAACTTCGCAGTGATCCAGGCAGGTAAAATCTTTGAATATTCGGGTTAAGAATATTTCAGTCAAGCT
>JAAXHV010000615.1 GCA_012270695.1 Gammaproteobacteria bacterium
GTGGCGTACCTGAAGGCGGACCAGACAGTAGTGGTGCATGCAGAGCGACAGGGTTTGTACGTGATTCGGGCCACTGGGAGCAGTGCCCGCATTGTCAATGGGGCTGGCTTTCAGCCACGGGTGTTTGCTTAGCGGACGGAAAATGGGGAAAAAACTGTTTATCAAGACATTCGGCTGCCAGATGAACGAATACGACTCTGCCAGGATGCGAGACGTGTTGCGCGTTTCCCATGGGATGGAAGAAACCTTGATGCCGGAAGAGGCCGACCTGCTCATCTTCAATACCTGCTCCATCCGTGAGAAGGCCCAGGAAAAACTGTTTTCGGAGTTAGGTCGGTGGCGGCGGCGGAAACAGGCAGAACCGGATTTCATGGTAGCCGTGGGGGGATGTGTTGCCAGCCAGGAAGGCGCAGCGATTTATGAAAGAGTGCCTTATGTTGACATTGTGTTCGGCCCGCAGACCTTGCACCGGCTCCCCCGCTTATACGAGGAGGCGCGGCAAACCGGCAAACCGGTAATCGATATTTCCTTTCCTGAGATTGAAAAATTCGACCAGTTACCCGAACCCCGGGCAGAAGGCCCCGTTGCGTACGTTTCCGTCATGGAAGGGTGCAGTAAATATTGTACTTTTTGCGTCGTGCCCTACACCCGCGGGGAGGAGATTTCCCGGCCTTTGGATGACGTTATAGCTGAAGTGGCCGACCTGTCCGAGCAGGGAGTCAGGGAAGTCACGCTGCTCGGCCAGAATGTAAATGCCTACCGCGGCCGCACTTATGAAAACGGCATTGCCGACCTGGCGGACCTGGTTGAATATATCGCCGCGATCGATGGTATCCGGCGCATTCGTTACACGACGTCACATCCGGTTGAATTTTCAGACCGGTTGATTAACGTTTACGCCCGTGTGCCCGAACTCGTCGATCACCTGCATTTGCCGGTGCAGAGCGGTTCTGATCGCATACTTGCCCTGATGAAAAGAGGCCACACCGTGCTTGAGTACAAGTCTAAAATAAGGAAGTTGCGCAAGATCAGGCCGGATATCAGCATATCCTCCGATTTCATCGTCGGTTTTCCCGGTGAGACCGACTTCGACTTCCAGGCCACCCTGGACCTGATTGCAGAAATCGGCTTTGACCAGTCTTTCAGTTTCATCTACAGTAAACGTCCCGGCACTCCGGCGGCAAGCTACCCGGACGAGACCCCGCAGGAGAAGAAAAAGCAACGCTTGCAACTTCTCCAGGCCAGGATAAATCAACAGGCGCGGAACATAAGCCAAAGCATGACAGGTTCGCTGCAAACGCTGCTGGTAGAGGGAACGTCCCGTAAAAACCCGCGGGAACTGGCGGGACGAACTGAAAACAACCGCGTTGTGAATTTTCCCGGGGCAGCCGAACTTATCGGCGAGATGGTGGATGTGAGGATAACCAGGGCGCTTCCCAATTCATTGCGCGGGGAACTCCCGGCTACACGAGGGATACGGGGTCAGGTCGCACATTGCACACGTAAACAAACGAGCGCTATGCTATGATACCTATGTGTGCACTGTGCGACCTGACCCCGTATCTCCGCGGTGGCAATAAGCGGCCTGGTGAAAAATCCGGGCCAAGGGCTGCGGCATTCTGATAGTTGAGTATTTCCACGGACAATATCCATACTGCCTCCGCTGAAGTCAACCTTGAACCGGTTGATAACGAGAGATTGGCCAATTTGTGTGGTTCTCTGGATTCCCACCTACGCCAGATTGAGAGACGTCTTGGTGTTGAGATAAACAACCGCGGCAACTCGTTCCGTATTATCGGCACAGCCAAGGTCGTCAATATTACCAGCCGGTTGTTGTCCGAACTGTATGAATCAACGGCAGCGGATAGTTTGTCACCGGAAAAAATCCACCTCTGGCTGCAGGATAAGGCCATTGCTGATTCCGCCGACGAGCAGCCGGATGAAGAAGTCATCATCAAAACAAAACGCGGCATCATCAAGGGCCGCAGTCCGAACCAGCGTTTGTACCTGAACAATATCCGGGAACATGACGTCAGTTTCGGTATAGGGCCGGCCGGTACGGGCAAAACCTACCTGGCCGTCGCCAGCGCGGTGGTTGCCCTGGAACAGAACCGGGTCAGGCGTCTGGTCCTGGTTCGACCGGC
>JAAXHV010000616.1 GCA_012270695.1 Gammaproteobacteria bacterium
GGACTGCTTTACTCCACTATGGACACGCTTCTCAACGACCTGCGCGAGCGTCTGGGTGCCAGAATTATCAGGGAAAAGCTCGAAACCGGCCAACTGACCATAGAGGTCAGCGCCGCTGACATCACTGAAGTCTGTCTTATCCTGAGGGACGATGAGTCCCTGGCTTTCGACCAGTTGAGCGACCTGTGCGGGGTCGATTACCTGTCCTACGGCAAGGCAGACTGGGAAACCCAGGACACGACCCGGACCGGATTCAGCCGCGGGGTCAGCCAGGGTGTCTATATCGACACCCAGGACATGGAAGATCGTTTCGCAGTAGTCTATCACCTGCTGTCATTGAAACATAACCGGCGCCTGAGACTGCGCAGTTTTATCTCCGGCCAGCCGGCCAGGATCGCTTCGGTCACCCATATCTGGGCCGGCGCCAACTGGTTCGAGCGGGAGGCCTTCGACCTGTACGGCATCCTGTTCGAGGGACATCCCGACCTGAGACGCATACTGACCGACTACGGTTTCAGGGGACACCCGTTCCGCAAGGATTTTCCGCTGGAAGGCAACGTGGAAGTCCGCTATGACCCGGAACAGGGACGGGTGGTTTACCAGCCGGTGACGATCAAGAACCGTGTACTGGTGCCCAAGACCATCAGACATGACAACCGTTATGTCTCACCCGAGAAAAAATAAAAGCCACAGCCAGACTTTCCAGAGGTAAAAACAAGTAGAGGGGTTGAGACGATGATACAATGGCTCCTACTACGGATAAGCAGAACATAATATGAAACGCAAATATTTTGTCACAGCCGTATGGGACGCAGATGCGCACGTATTTTATTCGGAAAGCGACATCGAAGGGTTGCACATTGAGGCGGATACAATGGAAGAATTTGAATCCGTGATGGTTGAGCTTGCGCCTGATTTGATCATTGCAAACCATCTCAGCCCTGCTGAGATTGTTGAAGTTCCACTCAGGGAACTCATCCCCTCCATCGTTTTGCGTTCGTCACATTCAGCAGGTAGCGTCGCGTGACCAGGTGTACAGTTTCTATAAGACAGTCACGCGTGAACTTTCCCGACTCGATTTCGAGCGGGTCAAAGGCGGTAAGGGTTCTCATGAAAAGTGGAGGTCGCGGCTAAGCGGAAAGGTATTGTCAGTGCCGCGCAAGCTGAAAAGCCGTCACACCGCAAACGGTATACTTGGCGATGCCGGTAGTGACAAGAAGGTTTGAGCCGTACCAGACATGATAACCGTTATGTCTCAACCCTGAGCAGTTTTTTCATTTATGCCTGAAATCACGAACATGACGATGAATTTCGGCCCGCAACACCCGGCGGCTCACGGGGTGTTGCGCCTGGTCCTGGAGATGGACGGTGAGGTGATTGAGCGGGTCGACCCGCACATCGGCTTGCTTCATCGCGCCACCGAAAAACTGGCCGAGAGTAAACCCTATAACCAGAGTATCGGATACATGGACCGCCTCGATTATGTATCCATGATGTGCAATGAACACGCTTACGTGCTGGCCATTGAAAAACTACTGGGCGTGACGCCGCCTGTTCGGGCGCGCTATATACGGGTTATGTTTGATGAGATTACCCGCATTCTGAATCATCTCATGTGGTTAGGCGCTCACGGCCTGGATATCGGCGCGATGACCATGTTCCTGTATTGCTTCCGCGAACGGGAAGACCTGATGGATTGTTACGAGGCTGTATCCGGCACGAGAATGCACGCAACCTATTACCGACCGGGAGGCGTGTATCGTGATTTGCCCGCACAGATGCCGCAATATCTGGTGACTGCAAATCGTTCGAAAAAAGAGGTGAAGGCATTAAACAAAGACCGGCAGGGCTCGTTGCTCGATTTTATTTCGGCATTTACGGAGCGCTTTCCCGGCTGCGTTGACGAATATGAAACCCTGCTGACCGATAATCGGATCTGGAAGCAGCGCACCGTAGGGATCGGCATTGTCTCTGCGGAAAGAGCGGTGGAACTGGGCTTTACCGGCCCTATGTTGCGCGGTTCGGGCGTGGAGTGGGACTTGCGCAAAAAACAGCCCTACGAAGTTTATGAGCAACTGGATTTTGCCATTCCC
>JAAXHV010000617.1 GCA_012270695.1 Gammaproteobacteria bacterium
GATCCGGATTTTGCGCTGTATGTGGGCCCAGGGAAGATCTTCGGCAGGTATGCGGTGCGTCAGCGCTCGCTTATGAATTACGTGGCCATATCCACCAAGGAAGACTGGCAGGAAGAAGGTTGGTCGGTTCGCTCCGAAGTTGCGGAAGTGGCGTCAGAATTTGGGGACTGGTGTGAAGACGTACAGAAGATTATTCACGCGACAGCGCCTGACCGCTGCTTTAAGTGGGCATTACACGTAAGGGAGCCATTAGAGAGCTGGGTAAAGGGACGGGTTACATTGCTGGGCGATGCAGCGCACCCCATGACGCCATTCCTTGGTCTGGGAGCCGGGATTGGTATTGAAGACGCCATGGTACTGGCCAGGGCCTTTTCCTTGTCCGATGATTGGCAAACGGCGCTGGCGCGCTACCAGAGAGCGAGGGTTGTCCATGCCGCTTATGCGCAGAGGGCATCCGCTAGACAAGGTCTGCATTTGTTAAATGCCAAGACGCTACCGGGTGAGGGTAAGCGTCTGTATAACGAAGATACACTGGGTCTGTATTCTTATGATGCAACAAATGTTGCGCTGTAAACCCGGGAAACCGCTCTGTTCTCAGTGCAGAGCAGGAGATTGCTCAACATGAAAATCTTTTACGGCTGGTGGGTGCTGCTGGGGCTGTTTTTAATCTACACGGCCAATAACGGCATACTTATCTATACCTTACCGCTGTTTTATCCTGAATTGATTGACGAGTTCGGTTGGAACGCAGAACAGGTTACCCGCCCGGCCGCGCTGTTTTTACTCGTCGCCGCCTTGATCGTTCCGTTTGCTGGCATCCTGTTTGACAGGTATTCCACTCGAGTCATCATGATGATCGGTATTCTTGCCCTGGTAGTCGCACTGGGGTTTTATCCAACCATGACGTCACTCGGTCAACTGACCGCGATATACATGGTGTTTGCCCTGGGTCTTGCCTGTTGCGGCCTGGTGCCGAACATGCTGATCCTGACCCGCTGGTTCAGGCATTATCGAGGTCTGGCCGCCGGATTATTGCTGATGGGGTCGACTATCGGCGGCGCGGTTTTTCCGCTGTTTGCCCGGGAGACCCTGGTCACCCAGGGATGGCGCCAGGCGGTGCTGATGATTGCGATACTGGGCAGTATCATGATGATAGGCGCCGTCGTGTTTCTGGTTCGCAACCACCCCGAGGAGATGGGACTGAACGTAGATGGCGCTGTCTCAGCTGATGAACCTGATACCACTGCCAAAACAGTCTCTCCGGGTCCGACATTGAAGCAGGCCGTGAAGATGCCGGAGTTTTATATCCTGGCCTTCGTGACCGGCGCACTCTGGTTCATCACTCTCAGCATGCTGCAGCACCAGTCCATTTTCATCGGCAAGGACCTCGGGGTTGACTCCGCGCGCTTACCGCTGATATTCAGCCTGTTTTTCTGGTTCGCGATTATCGGCAAGCTCCTGCTGAGTTGGCTCAGCGACATCGTAAATAAATTGCGAGTCATGTTATCGGCAGTGCTGTGTTTAATTCTCGGCCTGTTCCTGTTGCGTATGGTCTCTGCCGAAAACTCATTGGTCTTGTACGGTTATGCGGCGATTTTCGGTATAGGTTTCGGCGGCACGTTCAGTATGATCCAACTGGTGCTTGCCGAGTATTTCTCCGGCGCCTCCTACGGAAAAATC
>JAAXHV010000618.1 GCA_012270695.1 Gammaproteobacteria bacterium
TGCGGCGCCTGTACCGTCAGGTTTGACGGGCGCATCGCGCGCGCCTGCCTAACTTTGGCGGCACAAGCTCACGGTCATTCCATTGAGACCATCGAGGGAGTCACGGACAGCGGGGAGATTGCGACCCTGCAGGAGGCGTTCCTCAAGCATAATGCTGCGCAGTGCGGGTTTTGTACCCCCGGCATGTTGATCTCCGCCGCGGAGTTTCTGAATACCCACGAGACAACCGACCGGGAAGCGATCCGGGCCTTCCTGTCGGGCAACTATTGCCGTTGCACGGGTTACCATGCCATCGTCGATGCCATTGAAGAGGTCGCTCAGGGGAAACCTGATGCCTGCTGACTATCGCAACGGCCCGGCTCCCGCGACATCCGACGCCACTCCCACAAGGCCAAATGCAGCCAATATCCGGCCAAACTTACTTGGTTATCGGCCAAACGCCGTCAAGTTTATCCAGGGCAGGGGACGTTATCTCGATGACATTACCCTGACCGGCATGCTCCATGTCTGTTACGTGCGCAGCCCTTATGCCCATGCAAAAATCGTCAGCGTGGATACATCAGCGGCCTTGCAAACCAGCGGCGTCACTTACGTGCTCACCGGTCAAGACTTAGCCGGTCTCTGCCGTCCCTGGACCGCGCGACTGACCAATCTTGGGGAGATGAAAACGGCGCCCCAAGCGGCCATGCCCACAGATATTGTCAGGTGGCAGGGTGAACCGGTCGCGGCCGTCGTAGCAGGTTCAAGGGCTGTTGCCGAGGATGCTGCCGAACGGGTCGAGGTGGATTATGCGGAACTGCCGGCTGTGGTCGACCCGGAAGCGGCGCTTGAGCCGGACGCCCCCCTGGTTCATCCTGACCTGGAGACGAATATTGCCTGGTCAATCAACATCGATAGCGGTGAAGTGGATGAAGCCCTGGCCGGGTCTGACCTGGTCATAGAGAAAACATTTGCAGTGAACCGGCAAACAGGGGTTACGCTGGAACCGCGCGGAGCCATTGCCGATTACGACCCCGCCGGGCGCTACCTGACCCTGTACCTGACCAGCCAGGTACCCCATATCCAACGCTATATTTACGCGCGGCAACTGGGGCTGAATGAGGCAAACGTGCGTATCATCTGCCCGGATATCGGCGGCGGCTTCGGCCTGAAGCTGCACGTTTATTCCGATGAGATTGCCACTGCCGCCATCAGTATGCTGATCCGCCGGCCGGTGAAGTTCGTCGCCGACCGGCTGGAGTCATTTGTTTCCGATATCCATGCCAGGGGCCACCGGGTCAAGGCGCGCATCGGGGTCAATAACGACGGTAAAATACAGGCTATGGAAGTGGACGACCTGGCCGGCGCCGGGCCTTACCTGATCCATCCCCGCACCAGTGTGATAGAGCCCCTGCTAGTCGCCATCTGCACGCCGTTGGCCTACGACCTGAAGCACTACCGGGCCAATGCCTCGCTGGTCTACCAGAACAAGGTGAGCACCGGACAGTACCGCGGCGTGGGCATGCCTGTCGCCAGCCTCGTCGCGGAGGGATTGGTGGATGCGGCCGCGAGGGCGACCGGCCTCGACAAGGCCGAGATCAGAAAACGCAACCTGTTCAAAGACGATGCTTATCCCGTTACCGGCATTTCCGGCGAGTACCTTGAGTGCCTGTCCCAGCAGGCCGCGCTGGATAAATTGTTGCAGATGATGGACTACGACAGGCTGCTGGAGGAACAAGACGCAGGACGTGACAAGGGGATATACCAGGGCATTGGCCTGGCTACCGTGGTAGAGGGTACTTCCCCCAGTCCGGCACTGTATGCCGCTGGCGGCGCGCCGATCAGTTCCCGGGACGCCTGCACTCTGCGCCTGGAAGCCGGTGGCAATATTTCCTGCGCGACGGGATTGACCGACCAGGGTCAGGGTGGCGAAGCGGTGGTCACGCAGCTGATTGCCGAGGTGATCGGCATTCCTGCCGACGAGATCAACATCGTCATGGGTGATACCGCGACCACACCTTTCGGCGGCGGCACCTGGGCATCCAGAGGCACGGCGATTGCCGGTGAGGCGTGCCTGCTGGCGGCAACGGAAATGCGCGGAAAGATACTGGAAGTGGTAGCCACGATACATGAACAACCGGCGGACATTTTGACCATCAAGGCCGGTGACGTCATCAACCTGGAGACCAACGAGAAGGTCAGTTCCCTGGCAGAGATCGGCAATACCATACATTTCAATACACATACCCTGCCAGCCGGGTTTGAACCGGAACTGATCGTGACCCGCCATTACAGCCAGCGCCAGCAGCTCATGATCTACGCCAACTGTGCCCTGGGCGTATCCCTGGACGTGGACGTCAACACCGGACTGGTAACACTGAACAAGATCTGGACAGTGGATGATTGCGGACGCATCATCAATGAGAAACTGGTGGTAGAACAGATGCGCGGCAGCATCGTTCAGGGCATCGGTTCCAGCCTGTATGAAGAATGCATCTACGATGAAACGGGGCAGTTACTGAACGGCAACATGTTCGAATACCTGGTGCCCATGGCCGGCGAGATGCCCGACATCGAGGTCGGCCACATAGAGACACCCACCAAAGCCACGCAACTGGGCGCAAAAGGCTGCGGCGAGGCCGGCATCATCGCCGTCTGCGGCGCCATTATGAACGGGATCAACGATGCGCTTGAGCCTTTCGGAGCAGAGGTGACTTCACAGCCTTTCACGCCGGAGAAGATCCTGAAGGCTCTGGGGAAAATACAGTAGTCCCGGCTAATGAGAAAACGCTGTCATGTTCACAGAGGCCGGCCATAACCCGTGCCGCTCTCGCGTCCCTTGCTTATAGCGTGCAGAGTTTGTTTGTTATATGGTGGTATTTTTGACAGATAATGTCACTTATTGCCTTGTGTTTTTGACATCTCCGCCATATAATTCCTTCCTGGCGGCAGGATAAACCATCAACCTCTGCGATAATGCGGGGAGAAATCAGTCATGAAGCGTTCAATCAATGCCGTGTTGCGGCGCTGGCAAAATGCGCCTCGGCGCAAGCCCTTACTGATCCGGGGGGCGCGCCAGGTAGGCAAATCTTATTCCGTGAGCCAATTCGGACAACAGGAGTTCACGGATATGGCAATTGTCAACTTGGAAATGGAACCCCGGGTTGCCGAGATATTCAAAACCCTGGACCCAAGGGAGATATTGAGTAAATTGGGGATACTATCTGGCCAGCGGGTCGTGCCAGGCAAAACTCTGCTGTTCATTGACGAGATACAGGCATTCCCCAAAGCTGTGTCAGCCCTGCGTTACTTTTATGAAGAGATACCAGAATTGCATGTGATTGCCGCCGGATCATTGCTGGAATTAACCTTGGATAGTGCGGGTATTTCCATGCCAGTGGGGCGTGTCCAATATCTCTATATGAAACCCATGAGTTTTGAAGAATTTCTTATCGCGATGGGTCAGGAAACTACTGTGGAAGCGTTGACGCATCAGCGGGAATTGTTTGGCGACCCTGCCGT
>JAAXHV010000619.1 GCA_012270695.1 Gammaproteobacteria bacterium
TTAAATGCGTAGACCAGGGTGAAAATAGCAATCACTTGCGCGGTTACAGCCACGACAATCGGGCGTACATAAGACCATTTCCTCTGGGTCAGGTTAGCGGCAAGCGGCCCTATCAATGTAACGATTACCGTCGCCAGAAATGCGTTACTGATAGTCTTTAAGTCCAACCCCATCGCGCTGCCAATTCGTTCCGAGAACGCCCATAGAGTGTTGTTGGAAATGTAAAGACAGCATATTCCCAACAAAACCCAGGGAAAGGGACGCCATACCGATGAGTCGGCGTTTTTAGCCGGAGTATCATCCGTATAATGAGCCTGTGTGCCGAACAGGAACGGATAACATATAACCGCCATCGCTAACAGCACGTAAAATACCGCCAGTGAGCCGGCGTGTGTGGCGACTAGCGGCACAGATAAGTACATGGGTGTGGCCATCGCCACCATGGCAAATGTCACAATTGTAAAAGTATGATGCGGTCGGCGGGTACCCGCGGCCAACGCGTAGCCGACGGACAGGGCCGCCCCTTCGCCAATCCCCATACAAGCGCGACTGAACAGAAACCAGGTCGCGTCCGTAGAGGCAATTGCCAGGCCATTAGCAAACATGATCAGGACGCCTGCGATGAGCAGTAACAGACGCCTGTCGACCTTATGCACCACCGCTGATAGTAAACCTGAAGTGACGGCCATGAATGCGAATTGAAAGGAGATCACCATGGCCGCGGCGCCCGATGAGAAATTGAGACGCTCGGAAATCGCGCCCACTATGAACGGCATCGTGACGAAGCTGCCTTCACCAATACAAACAGCTGCCACCATGGCCGCTACGGAAACAAAGTTCCGTCCCGGTACCGCGATTATAAATTTACCGGAATTCAAGAGGCTACACTTCACTATATTGTTCCAGTAACTCTTCAACCTGATCCAACAACTGCTGCAGGGATGTCACCGCAGTTGTTGGGTCTCTGTCTTTAATCGCATTACAAAGTTATGCTTCAGCAGGCATACAAAGCCGATTATTTTGATTATCATTGTATATAATATACACCTGTTTGGCAGGCACTTACATATGCTTCGGATACAGTTCCCGCTCCAGGGATTAACTAACGCCTCCCATAACTGTCTCCATAGCGCACTGATTTTATTAGGGTTATGCTGTAGCTGCCTGCCGTCAGCCGGGCACGCGCAAGCCACCCATGGCGGAAATTTCCTCGAAATAAACAGGGCCGAGGTCGATCTCGCCAGTGGCTCTGCAATGCCGCTGCTGAAATGTCGGGAACTCAGTCAACACGCAGACTTTAATTTCACCCTCATCGCAGCCACCGGGATTGAAGCCGCTGGCAAACTGCCCGGATTGTGCGCCATACATGGAATTATCCAGCCCAAGATCCAGTTTATTCTCAAATTACCGGACACATGGAATCGGCGTATCTACATGCATGGCAACGGAGGTTATGGCGGGCAATCTGTCACCGGTTCATACGGCGCAAATCTATCGGGCCCGGCGCTTCGCCAGGGTTTTGTTACTGTTTTTACTGATACCGGGCATACTCGTGCAGACGG
>JAAXHV010000620.1 GCA_012270695.1 Gammaproteobacteria bacterium
CCTTCTCCCGCTTCAGCAGTTGTCGCACACCCTGCAGGTCAGTGATTTGAAAGACATTGTCCACAACGTGATAATATTCGCCAAGGCCGCTTCCGGCCTGTACCAGCAGACGCAGACTGTTTAACCTTACCGGCCCCCCCAGGTAGAGATTGAGTGAATCCAGTTCCAGTTCCTGTAACTGCGGCAGGATTTCCACAGCAAGTTTTTCCAGGGGGCGATTCAGGACAAGCCCAACGGTTCCGGTTTCCTCATATTCGGTGATCAATAGCACCGTTTTGGCAAAATTAGGGTCCGTCATGGACTTTTTGGCAATCAGGATAGCGCCGCGGGCGAGTCTGACCTGTTCATTTTTTCCGGGCGTTTCCCGCTTCAGCGAATAACTGTCGGCCGTATGTATAAACTGCTCGAAATCCAGAGCCTGGATGTTCATATTGATGCCCGGCAGTAATATAAAGACCAGTAAAGCCATTAACGCGTCGCGAACTTTCCCACCGGCAGGGTCAGTATCCGCAATTTTATGATACATTTTATTTTGTAACGGAAGAATCAATAGCCACTCGATCCATTATAGGTAACAATCAACCATGTACAAGACGTTAATTGAAGTGCAAAGCGTATCCCGGCATCTTGCTGACCCGGACTGGGTATTTGTGGACTGTCAGTATGATCTGGCAGACAAAAATGCAGGCTGTCAATCCTATCTTGCAGGGCATATACCCGGCGCCGTTTATGCCGGTCTGCACCAGGACCTCAGCAGCCAGCCTGTTACCGATTGCGGCAGACATCCCGTGCCGTCCCCGGAAACACTGGAAATAAAATTTTCCGCAATGGGGATAGCCAATCACAAACAGGTGGTGGCTTATGATAATTCAGGCGGCACATTCGCCGCACGCCTGTGGTGGTTGTTGAACTATGCCGGCCATGACCGGGTAGCGGTTCTGGATGGAGGTCTGAGCGCCTGGAAGCAGGCCGGTTATGACCTGGAAACCGGTGACAACCAAGCCATCGCAGAAAGTTTCAAAGCCGCACCCGACACCAGGGCACTGGTCAGGTTGTACGAAGTGGAGACCGTACCCCGGTTGATCGATTCACGGGAACCCGACAGATATACAGGCAAAACGGAACCTATGGACCAGGCGGCAGGGCACATCCCTGGCGCGCTGAATCATTACTGGAAAAACAACCTGGACAATAAAGGAAGATTTTTGCCTGCGGAGCGTCTCAGGCAGGTTTTCCGGGAGATATATGACGATACTCGAGCGGAAGACGTCGTGTTTTACTGTGGTTCCGGTGTTTCAGCTTGTCATAACCTGCTGGCGGCAGCGCACGCCGGTTACCCCCTGCCCAGGCTGTATGCCGGTTCATGGAGTGAATGGTGCGCGGACCCTGCGCGACCCGTTGCACTCGGCGTCGAATGACTGCCTGGCCGGGCTAGCCCGCATTTCTCACCAGGTCGCTAGTTGCTATTGAATACATGTTTGCTGTCAATGAGTTATGGTAATCTATTCACTATGTCATCACGACAGATGCGCTTGCTGCGTCCTCGCTTGTCTTTTTTGCGCCAACG
>JAAXHV010000621.1 GCA_012270695.1 Gammaproteobacteria bacterium
TGAGCCGTTCAATAAACATCGCCATCCATTGACGAGTAAATTGTGCCTTCGAAGCCCGCTTCAACGATCTCATCTTTAAGCCCCGATCTTTCAAATTTGTCCGGATCGACATAGTTTTGCTCATGGGTGAGCACGATGGTCTTTACCTTTGCCTCATTTGCTATGCGCGCCAGTACGGCCGGTGAAAAGTGATACCTGAATATTTCCTTTTTCTTCTCTTCCACTGTTTCACCACCCCAAGGGGCATACCCGATATTTTTTTCGGTGACCGCCTCGGCGACTAGCAGGTCGGCGTTCATTGCGGCTTTCACGATGTTCTCATGGTAAGGTCCGCCATCCCCGGTGAAAGTAATTATCCTGTCTTCCGTGGTGAAGCGATAAGCAAACGTGTCTTCCAGGGGGCCGTGAATGGTTCTGAACGCTTCCACGGTGACGTTGTCATCTTTATACACAACCCCCTGTTGTTCGACGTCAATATTATGTCCGGTCGCCTGCGCGCCTATGGGGTCGTAACCATCCGACAACTCAGCAGCGATATCGATCTTCCATGCAGCAAGGATATGCTCGACCATCTCGTCAATTCCCTCCGGGCCATAGATAGCCTTCGGCGCCGGTATGTTTAACTTGAAGGGATTCAGAATCAACGAGGGAATCCCCACGGTATGGTCTTCATGCAAATGCGTAACGAACAGGTATTTCAACTTCTCCGGAGCCAGCGCCCTGTTGATTGCGTCACCATGGATTAAAACCGCCTTTGCCAGGGCGCGCCATATCCCCTCGCCGGCGTCCACCAGGTAGGGATAGTTGTTGGCTACCACGGCAAACGCAGGCCCGGACCGGTACGGGTTGGGCAACGGCATGCCGGTACCCAGCACAACCAGCCTCGTATTGGTATTCTCCGGACTCAGGTTATGCGGATTTCTGTCCAGGTAAATCGGCCATGCCTCGGGCAGCGTGTACGGAGTGATAATACCGGGCCTGGTAAAGGGATCATTCAGGTATCCGGAAGCATCGCTTTCTGCGGCATTAATGGCAATACCGGCAAGCTGGCCGCATACAAGCAATGAAATAATAAAAACTTCTGCAATGCGTTTCATGTGCGTTTCCTGGTTCCTCATCCTGGCAATGTCGATACGGCAGCTGGCTGTTTATTGCGCCAGCCACAGACCCAGTATAAACGGAAAGGCGGTTGCCAGACAGATAATGCAGCAATAACCGTAGATCTGCCGTAACCTGAGGCCCGTGATTGCCAGTATGACTATCGCGCAGAACGGTTGCACCAGGTTGGTCCACTGGTCTCCCCAGGCGATCGACATGGTGATCAGGTTCAACTTGACGTCCAGGGCCTGAGCGGCCTGGATGAATACAGGACCCTGGACTGCCCACTGACCTCCCCCGGAGGGAATGAAAATATTGACCAGCCCGGCAGAAAGAAAGCCGGTAAAAGGCAGGGATTCGGTTGCGGATGACATGATCACCAGGTTTGTCACCTGCTGTGCCAGTCCGGTTTCCAGCGCCAGTCCCATTATGCCTCCATACAGGGGATACTGGAGCAGCAGCGGCGCGGCGATGCGTGCGCCATCGGCAAACAACGCCGAGTAATGAAGCACCGACCTGGCGAGCAACAGACCCAGGGCCAGGAAGCTCCAGTTGACGATATTCAGGGAAAGCTCAAACCCGCGGGTTGAAAACCAGTACACAAGAAAACCCAGCAACATCAGGGCCAATAGCAGGGAAACACTTCGTCCATGTTCCAGCCTGCCCATTAATCCGGACCTGACCTCGTCTCCCGCGCCCGCCTTCGGCATCGGCTGGGGAGGCAAAACCTTCTGTTCACTTCGTTTTCTGGTTGCCAGCAGGATAACGACAAGGTAAACAACCGTCAGGGTAGTGATGATGGTCAACAGGTTCCACCAGGCCAACAGGGTCTCGGTAACGGGGATAATGCCGCCAATGGTCTGTTCCAGGGGGTTCCCGGGTGTGGCGATCGCCAGTCCGATGGAGGAAGAATATCCCATTTCCCAGACCACGAAACCACCGAACGCCGCGGCTGTGAGCAGCGGATAATTAATGGAGATGTCCCGTTGCGAGGCAGTGGAAGCGACTTCGCGTGCGATGAGTCCCCCGGCGATCAGACCCAGTGGCCAGCACGCCAGGCTGAAGGCGGCAGCAGACAATATGACGACCAGGTATGCCTGCGAGGCGTTGCGGGGCAGGCGCCCCACTGCCTGCAAAAACCCCTCGACGGGGCCCGTATGCGCAAGCACGTGTGCGGTCACCACCATCAGGCACATCTGCATGGTAAAAGCCAGCAGTCCGTGTAACCCGTTTCCCCAGGCAGACAGGGCGCCACCCGGACCGGCGCCTGTAAACAGCAGGACAAGCGCCAGCATGATGACGGTGAGAAACACGGCAAACACCAACGGGTCAGGCGTGTACTTTTCTACGGCCAGTTCCAGACGACCGAACAGGCCGGGCTTGTTATGGTTCATAATTGCGGACGCCGGCTGCGATAATCGGTTGCCTGTTCAAACACGCGGGCTGCGCCCAGCACTGCCGCATCTGCCCGCGGCGGACCCACGATCTGGATGCCGACGGGTAACCCCGAACTAGTGAATCCCGCCGGCACGGATACGGCAGGGAGCCCGAATATGCTGATTATGCAGCAAATCGACATCCAGTCGATGTAGTCGGGTAACAGGCAGCCCTCTATCTCCCGGATCCACTCGATGTCGCAGTCGAAGGGTTGTACCTGGGTGCTCGGCAGCGCCAGGAAGTCGTAGCGCCTGAAAAATTTCAGAATGCGCATATACAAACGGGTATGCAGGGTTTCAGATCGGGTAATATCCCTTGCCCGCAGCCTCTGACCCGCCTCGATGTTGCCTATGACCGTGTCTTTCATAAGGTGGCGATGTTTTGCAAGTAAAGGGGCGCCGATCTCGGCAAACCAAGCTGCGCGCAAGGTTTTGAATATATCCATGGCGCCATCCAGTTTCGGGTGTGCGGCATTGACCTGGAAACCACAGCTTTCCAGCACCGGCAAAGCGGTTTCGCAAACGTCAATGACCTCGCGCTCCACCGGCAACAATCCCAGGTCGGGCGTCCAGGCAACGCGACTGCCGCGAAAATCCTGCGGCAAACCGGAGCGGAACCGCTCGCCGCTCTCCTGCAGAGAGTACGGGTCACGATCGTCCGGCCCGGCCAGCACGGAAAGCAACAGGGCACAGTCCTCTACGTCCCGGGCCAGCGGCCCTTCCACACCCAGGCGGGATTGCCAGGCCATCTGGTTAGGCCAATGGGGCACCCGCCCCAGGGAAGGACGAAGCCCGACGACATTGCAAAATGCCGCCGGATTACGTAAGGAACCGCCCATATCGCTCCCATCCGCCAAGGGCAACATGCCGCATGCTAACGCGGCTGCCGCGCCGCCGCTGCTGCCTCCCGCGGTCTTATCCGGGTTGTACGGGTTGCGGGTTACGCCGAACAGCGCGTTGAAGGTGTGTGAGCCGGCGCCGAATTCAGGGGTATTGGTTTTCCCGATTACCAGTGCGCCCGCCTGCTTGAGACGTTGTACCAGGAGGGAATCCCGGGCCGGGATGTTGTCTGAGAATATCGGGGAACCCAGGGTGGTGCGGATACCCTTGGTGTCCGTAAGGTCTTTGACCGCCATCGGCAAGCCGTGTAACGGGCCTGTTTCATCCCCCCTGTGTAGAGCCCGGTCGGCATCATCGGCCAGTTTCAGCGCCTGTTCCCGCGGGATCAACGTACAAATCGCGTTCACCCTGGGATTGCACTGCTCAATGCGGTCCAGGAACGTCTCCATGACATGCCTGGCGGAGAGACTGCCGGTGCTCATTCGTCTGACCAGCACACGTGCCGGGGAATAAACTATTTCCTGTTGGTCTCCCGGGGTTACAGACGATCCCATTACGTTGTCAGTTTTATGATTCAATGTGTTCAATACAGTGAAGCCATATTTATTTGTCCCCCAACCCTCAAATATCGTAACATTTACAGCAATATGTGAAAGCACCGGGAGACTATAATGGATGCAACCGAGTTAAAACAGTTACAGGCGCCGTTAAAACAGCAATACACCGATGAACCCGCTACTGCCGTTATCACCATGAGGGCGGAAAGCCATGTGACCGAAGGAATAGCCTGCAAGGTTGAAACCGGAAGACAACTGGCGGAAGCCGGCCTGCACCCCGCGGCCGGCGGCGACGGTTCGCAACTGTGCTCTGGAGACATGCTGCTTGAAGCGCTGGTCGCCTGCGCCGGCGTGACCCTTAAAGCGGTCGCCACGGCAATGGGTATCAACCTTACCGATGCAAGTATTTATGCGGAAGGCGACCTGGATTTTCGCGGCACCCTGGCGGTAAATCGCGATGCGAAGGTTGGTTTCAAGGACATTCGCCTGCGGTTTTCCCTGCAATCCGATGCGCCCTCTGATGTCCTGGAAAAGTTGATCCAGTTGACCGAGCGCTATTGTGTCGTATTACAGACCCTGAAAGACAGCGCCAACTTTTCTGTCACAGCCAGTTACACTTGATTATCGAACTGCTCCTGTATCA
>JAAXHV010000622.1 GCA_012270695.1 Gammaproteobacteria bacterium
CCCTAAGACGGCATCATCTTCGGATGAGCTTCCATCTCCACGTGTCCGCGGGTCCATGACTGGGCGCTGTCGCAGTAGATTTCCATAACGGGCTTGAGCCAGGAGGTATCATCCAGGCTGCCCGCCTTGAGGACGGTGATGGTATCCATTACCGTGGGTTCGCTGGTGATGGACGATCCGCAGCGGCCGCAGAAATTGCGGTCCAGGCTCTGTCCGCTGTCTCCGGTATCCACGTAGGTCGACATTTCTCCCTGGATATCCAGGGCACCTTTCGGCAGGACGACGTTCAGCGAATAAGCTCCACCGCTTTGCTTCTGGCAATTGACGCAATGACAGAGCACTGTTGCCAGGGGTTCCGCCTCGCTCTTGTAGCGTATGTTGCCGCACAGGCAACCGCCTTCAATTTTGGCCATGTTCTTCTCCTGATAGATATTCGGGTTTAGATTTTAACCTTTAATGAGTAACCTCCCTTAGTAACTATAGGCGAATTTGAAGGCGTTGTATGCCTTTCAAAGTAGTCTTGCGGCCTGTTTGTGAAGTTCCAGGAGCTGCGGGATGGTTTCCGGCGGCCTGCGGCCAAAGCCGCATTCGGTGCTGATCCCGAACTCGGCTTTATATCTCTTCGCCACTTCGATACGTGTCTTCGTACCTTCTACGCCGTCGGTAAGATGAACCAGGCCCAGATACAGGCGCGGCGCATCATTCAGGTTTTGCAGAGGTTGATAATAAACGTCGTCTTTTCTGCCCCGCGGCGCCGGCATGTGTATCCAGTCGACCGACCGTCCCGCATGGTCAACCGCCTCATTGGCCAGTCGCACGCACACAGACAGGTCGCGGGGTTCAAGGGCATGTTTATGACCGATATCTCCGTAACAGAAATGCAACCCGAACTCGGTCTCAGAGGGAATATTTGCGGCGAAGGCACTCAGCATACGCCGGAAGCGTTTGACCGGACTCCCCATCATCAATTTCAATAACAACGGGATTTTCATCGGCATGTTCTGTCCGGTGACTTTCGCTTCGTATTCCAGCACGCCACACACGTTGTCCCATTGAATGGCCAGGTCCCGGGGCGGTATCACCTCCAGCATGCGCCTGATATCCGCGGCCATCGCGTTTTCATAGGCGGGGACAAAATAACGCATGTCTGTTAATCGATGGATAAACAGGCCCATTCCGTCTACAACTGCAGGCAGTGAGACCTGAAACCTCACGCCTGCAGGAATGATGTCCCGCTCGCGCGCTTCACAAAATACCTTATATGACTCGATTGCTGCGTCGGCATATCCCAGAGTATCGATATGCAGGGTTTTTACACCCTTGCGCAGGGTGAACTTCCACATATCCGAACCATCCTTGGCCATCGGCAGCCAGTCTTCACCCGGTTGGCGCCATTCCTGCGGGTTGTTCGGGTCCACCGGCGGAGGACGCGATACGGTCACGATATCAGGATGTCTGGCGTAAACGGTATGGGCAAGGTGGCCGATATAATTGGTGCGATAGCCGGTCTCGCCGTCAGGAACCCTGGCCAGGTAATCTCCCACCGACGCGCAGCACTTTGTGAACACCTCGGAGGCATCTTTACCGGGAATGCTGCCGACAAAGTGTATTCGGCCCCTGTCAGGCATCCGGGCTAGCTACGGGTAGACAGGTGTTTCAGCACAGGGAACAGGATTGCCCTGAGCGTGCGTTGCAAGGCAGACAATACCGGCCCCGCTGCTTTCGTGTTCTGCGCGGAGGTAAATTTCCCGATGCCGAGGCTGTCACGGAGTTCGCCGCCCAAAACCTGCATCGGGGCATCGAGGGGGAGGCCCGTCGCGTCGGCGATGCGGTCCATCTTCTCGTAATGCGCGACCAGCGCAGCGGCATCCACAAGCTCTTCCGGCCCGAGTTTATCAAGGATTTCCCGGCGCGTCCGTTCAAGCTTTGGTTCGTCGCCGGTCACGGCAGCCGTTGCGAAATCGGATAGCAGTGCTCCATGGGCTACCCCGCCGTCAGACCCGTTCGACCCTTCGACGGCCTGGCGCAAATCCACCTCCTGCCCGGTAATCTCAGCGCTCGCACGGAGCGCTGCTGCATGTGCGCTGGTTCAGTAGAAACACTCGTTGAGGGCAGCCAGGGGAGGAGAGTCATCGGATTGGCTGCACCCTGGCAGTAACTGAATACTACAAATGAGTATGCTTAAATTAATCAGAAAGCGCATTATCAAATCAGTTTTTCCCCCAATCGTGTGGGTCTGAAAAAAGACATAAGGAGCCACCAGATTAAGTCGGAGTTTCCTGCGACATTTGACCAGCGTTTTGCACACAATCAAATGCCCGTCCTTTTGTTCCGGAGGATGAAGTTACGAATCACCTGGTTTCCAGGTTTGGGGACTTATATTGTCTGACTCCGGTATTCTCCTTTTTCGCAACCTGTCAGTTTCCAGTACCACGAAATATCCAGACAGATTTATATCTTCGGTTATTGCTTGTTCAACAAGATGACCGGGGTCGATGGGCCGGTATGTATCCAGCCGAAGAAGAATAACCGTAGGTGGCGAGGACTGCCGTTGATTGAAGATAAGTTCGCCATAATCATGGTCAAAGGTCAAAAGCCAGCGTTGTTGTGTATCCGCAAGCTTCAGGATTCCCTCATCTGTAATACCCTGAAATGCTTCTGTTATGGAAAGAATGTCAAAGCCTTTATCGCGCAAATAGGCAATGGAAGGCATCGGCATGTTTTCGTCAGCAAGTAACCGTGGTTTCACGATGCCTTTGATAAGGCTACATATTCTTCTTCTTTGAGCAGTTCTGCAGCAAGGGCGAAAACGGCTTGAATGTCAGCCAGTGTCAGCCGTGGGTAGGACACCATAAGGTCGTCAGCACTCCAACCATCGGCAAGACGGTCGAGTAACAACTCAACCGACAAGCGGGTGCCCTTGATAACAGGCTTTCCGGCCAATATTTTCGGGTCGACGATGATGTGATCTTTCCAGTTCATCAATTCAATAAAGAAACGTCCGCTCGATACAAAACAATAATATCACACGTCCTACAATTATTCTGCTTGTCATCTCCTAAGTGTCATCTCCCAAGGTCTGCCAGTGACCAAAAGTGGCATAGCCACCCATGGTTCCCCCATCGCGAGTTGTAATCCCTACATAACCCATACTTTATTTAATTCCCGAAACTGCTTGTGTAATTATTCGACTTTGTGCCGGCTAAATTGTTAGACTAAAAGAGATTTCAGAAGAGGCAGTACCTCAACAGCTATAACCAGACCGACCATCCATTTTAAAACAAGCATCTCTGCCTTGAGAGCTACGATGTCCTCCTTCGTTGCGAGGTTCTGATTCATAGCATTGTTTATGGTGGATACTATAGCTTCCGCCTGTGTATCATTTAATCCCGAACCCGTGATCCTTAACCGCATGGTGAGTATCAAAAGTTGTTTTCATGAGTTCCTGCTTCCTTGATTTGTCCAAGTTATAGTTGGAATTACAACGCCATTATTCCAGAATGAATGCGCTGGAAAAAAGCATAGCCAGAGGAATGAAAATGTCAAGCAACTTGGGACGAGTGTCATGACATCAG
>JAAXHV010000623.1 GCA_012270695.1 Gammaproteobacteria bacterium
GGTCAGGTCGCACATTGCACACACAATAAACCTTTCACGTTCTGATACTCACCGCCTGTGTGTGCAATGTGCGACCTGACCCCAGGCTCGGAGACTAAAACCTGTATCCCAGTCGCACGCCGTAGGTGCGGGGGGGTTGATACATATGGGTACAACCCAACCCGGGCAGGCCTGTTCCCGCCACGCCGTTGACCATCTGCTGGCACGTCGATACGGTCTGGATGTCCTCGTTCTCTATGTTATGCACAAAACCTTCCAGGAACAGGCCGGTCCTGTTGGATGCCCAGTGCAGGCTGGCATTGGTGCGCGTGTAGGAATCCTGCTGGTCTACGGGCTGGTTATGGGGCCGGGTGATATAGTCGGACTTGAACGAAAACTGGACCATCGGATGTAATATTCCATTCATTACTTCCAGTTCGACGGGTACCCAGGTGGCGCTGATGTTCCAGTCCGGCGCATTCACCATGTCGCTGCCGCCCAGGTCCAGGTTGTCCTGGCCGGCCGTCAGCGGATCATCCAGGCCGACGAATTCATCGAATTGCGCATCCAGCCAGCCCAGGTTGAAATCGATGCGTCCGCCGTAATCGCCGTACAGCAACGTGGCCTCCAGTTCCGCCCCGTAAATGGTCGCCTGCCCCGCATTGATCGCCGTATTGGTCGGGATGCCGCCGATCACGCGTACCACCGCTTCCTCCTTGTCGGAATAGTCATACCAGAATACGCTCACGTTCGCCCGGGCGCGGCCGTCCATGAAAGTGGTTTTGATGCCGCCTTCCGTGGCCAGTACCTGCTCCGGGTTATAGACAATCAGGTTTGCTACATTGGGCGCGCCGCTCGGCTTGAAGGGATCGACGCTGCCGCGATTGAAACCGCCCGACTTGAAGCCCTTGCTGGTCTTGATATAGGCAAGCGTGTCCTCGTTTATATGCCAGTCAAGACCGAACGAATAGGTGACCTCGCTCCAGGACGGGTTCGCCACCTGGGCGCGGGGAAATACCGGCGCGACAGGCACGCCGAATTCCCGAATGCTGACAAACATATAACTGCCGGCCGTAGGATTGGCAGGATCGTTGACGCCACCCTTGTCTTTCTCATCCTCCGTATAACGCATGCCGCCGTTCAGGGTGAACCGATCGGTGACATCAACGGAAGCATTGGCAAACAAGGCCCATGACTCAACATTGAAACCCTTATCGACAAACTGCACGTTCAGGTGCAGGCCATTCGGCAGCACCGGCTGGTAACGGAAATCGCCCGCGATATCCTCATCCAGGTAAAATCCCCCCAGGATCCACTGAAAGCGGCCGTCCGTGTTGGAATTCAACCGCAGTTCACCCGAGAAGGACTCAGATTCCGTCTGTTCCACGACAACAGTGTCGATGGGGACCAGTCTGCCGGCGGGCGGCAAAAACACCGAAGCGCCGGTGCCGTCGGTGTCCATCAGGTAATCCCGTTCATGGTCACGGTAAGAACCGATGAAGATCAAATCCGCAAAGGAAAATGAGTGGTTCAGTTCGATCTTGAAATTCGTATCCGTATTATCGCGAAAGCCTTCCGTATTGAGCGGGTTGGCATCCGCCGGGTCCGGCGGTATCGGTGTGTTACAGCCGCTGTCAGGGCATTCCACCTGGGCGAGCACCGGTCCGACGCCCTTGTGCTCATAATAATCCGCGGAGAGCAGCAGCGAGGTATTCTCGCTGATATCCCAGAGCAGGTGGCCGCGCACGCCGACATCATCCAGGTCGTCGCCATCAGCAACCGGGCTGTTGTCCCGGTAACCGTCCCGTTCGTTATAAGTGAACGCGACGCGAGCGCCGAAACTGTCCGAAAAAGGCACATTCAGGGCGCCTCTTACATCAACCGCATTATAGTTGCCGTAACCGACCTGGATGTCGCCTCCGACTGCTCCCAGGTCGGGCTTTCTGGTGATGACGTTCACCACCCCCGAGGTGCTGTTACGCCCGTACAGCGT
>JAAXHV010000624.1 GCA_012270695.1 Gammaproteobacteria bacterium
GAAATATTCATCGAGGACCTGGTGGAAGAATTCGTGCGGGATTACGTCTTCCCGATGTTCCGGGCAAACACCCTGTACGAAGGCGAATACCTGCTGGGCACCTCCATTGCCCGTCCCTTGGTCGCCAAGCGCCTGGTGGAGATCGCCGAACAGACGGGCGCTGACGCCATAGCCCACGGCGCCACGGGGAAAGGCAACGACCAGGTGCGCCTGGAAATGGGCGCCTACGCCCTCAAGCCGGATATCAGGATCATTGCGCCGTGGCGCGAGTGGGACCTCGATTCCAGGCAAAAATTACTGGCTTATGCTGAGCGGCACGGCATCCCCATTGAGGCGAAACGCGCGGGTTCCTCTCCCTATTCCATGGACGCCAATTTACTGCATATTTCTTATGAAGGCGGCGACCTGGAAGACCCGTGGCAGGAGCCGGGTGAATCCGTATGGCGTTGGAGCGTAGCGCCCGAAAACGCCCCCGACAAGGCGGAAATAATCGAACTGGATTTCAGAAAAGGCGATGCCTGCGCCCTGAACGGTGTCGCCATGTCTCCGGCACGGTTATTAAAGGCGTTGAATGAAACCGGGGGGAGACACGGCATCGGTAGAACCGATATAGTCGAGAACCGCTACGTGGGGATGAAATCACGCGGCTGCTATGAAACCCCTGGGGGAACGATATTGCTCAAGGCACACCGAGCCATTGAATCCATCACTCTGGATCGCGAACTGGCGCATATCAAGGATGACCTGATGCCGCGCTATGCCAGAATGATATACAACGGCTACTGGTGGAGTCCCGAACGCCTGGCCCTGCAGAAGTTGATCGACGAGACCCAGATTCCGGTAAACGGTCGTGTGCGTCTGAAACTGTATAAAGGCAACACCATCGTCTGCGGCCGCAAATCGGACACAGACAGTCTGTTCAACCAGGACATCGCCACCTTTGAAAGCGGCGCCGGCAGCTACGACCAGAAAGACGCGGAAGGATTCATCAAGCTGAACGCACTGCGCCTGCGACTGCGCAATTTGTAAGAGCTGTCCGGGAACCTATCCGGGGACAGCTTCCAAATCCGTCCCCAGTACGATTTGTTTTTCCCGCATGTCTTCAAGTACGACGCGCCCGCCGTTGATGACGACTTCAGGGTCGGGGTGTGCTATATCACCGGCAATGCCGGTGAGGATCTCTCTGCCGGTTTGTTTGTTTTCATTCGGTTTGAGGCAATCGACCAGGCGCACCGCCAGGGGATTCAACTCGATAAACCTTACTTTGTCTTTCCTGTCCCGGTATACGAACAGGCAGGTGGGTTGCGCCGGTTTTCCTGCGGGCAGGTTATCGGGAGCGATACGATGTACGGGATA
>JAAXHV010000625.1 GCA_012270695.1 Gammaproteobacteria bacterium
GCGACCCTGCTCCATTTCCCGTAGTTTTGTCTTCAGCACTTTGCCGTAGTTGTTCTTGGGCAGACTGTCCAGCGTACGATAAAACCTGGGGCGCTTGAAGCGCGCGATATTTTCGATGCAGAAATTATCAAAGGACTTCTCATCAATCTTCTCGTCCGTCGATGTAACCACGTAGGCAACGACAACCTCACCCCATTCGCGATCGGGTAGTCCGATAACCGCTACCTCCGACACGTCAGGGTGCTTGATCAGGACTTCTTCCACTTCACGTGGATAGATATTTGTCCCTCCGGAGATGATCAGGTCTTTTGAGCGATCCTTCAGGGTCAGGAATCCTTCCTCGTCGAAACATCCGCAATCGCCCGTGTGCAACCAGCCGTTGCGTAAGGTTTCCTCAGTCGCTTCCGGATCACGCCAGTATCCGTTCATTACGCTTTCTCCTCGCACCAGCACCTCTCCCACTTCCCCTGTGGGAAGCCAGTCCCCTTCTGGGTTGGCGACGCGTACCTGGACTGCACTCTGTGGCGTGCCCACCGATGAAAGCCTCTGCCGCCAGCGGGGATGATCTTTCTCTGCATGTATGCGCGAACTCAAGGCGGTGATGGTCATGGGGCTCTCCCCCTGACCGTATAGTTGCGCGAGCTTTGGTCCGTATCGTTCCAGTCCGGCAAGACAGTCCTCCAGATACATGGGGCCGCCGCCATAGATAATGGTTTTCAGGTTGGTGGTGTCGGTATCGACCGGATGATCCAGCAGTCGTTTCACCATGGTCGGAGCTGCAAAAAATACTGCGGCAGGCCAGGATTCGATCAAGTGATAAATCTCTTCAACATCAAATCCACCGGTTTCCGGGATCACGTGACAACTTGCCTGCATGACGTGGGCGAGCGCATAAACACCTGAACCGTGGCTCATGGGCGCTGCATGCAGGATTGCCCGCCAGGGAGATTCCTGGTCGACATCTGCAAAATAACAAAACGACATGGCAAGCAGGTTGCGATGACTCAGCACCGCACCTTTTGGTTTGCCCGTAGTGCCGCTGGTATAAAACAACCAGGCGGGGTCCCGTGGTTCGCGGGAAACCATGGGTAAAGGATCACATTCAAGTAACTGCTGATAATCCTGGGTGGAAACGTCAACGACGGCTTCGAGCGTTTCCCCCGCCAGTGGCGCTATGGTGTCGACGAGGTCGTGCGTGGCAAAACAGATCTTTGCCTGGCTGTTTTCCAGGATATAAGCGAATTCGTTCTGGTGAAGTTTGGCATTGACCGGTACAGTGACCAGTCCTGCATGCCAGCACGCATACAGGATCTCCAGATACTCCGGACAATTACCCATAGTCAGGGCGACACGATCTCCCTGCTCAAGTTTGAAATGCCCGGTCAATGCAAAGGCGAGACGGGATACGCGTTCCGCCACTTCATTGTATGTTCGCAAAACCGTGGAGCCTTTTGCGATAGCAGGATACTCCGAGAAAGCACTCCCGGATCGTTTCATGTGTATCGCTATGTTCATATCCGGCCAGTCAAAACGCTGGACCTCGATGTAACGATGCGTTCATCAGCCTTGTTCCATTTCTTGCGTACGTCCATCGCGTGTGGGGGGGTCCTGTAATGTTAGTGCCTACTAACGTTTTTGGTACCAAATCGGGTTAAATATTACCTGCTTATCAGCACTATGCAAAGCTTTTTCGTCCAGCAGTAAGTAGTGCGATGTTCATGAATGTTCCAGGTTGCCAAACAACAGTAAGACCAGGCCGGTCAGGGGCATGTGCTGTTTCTCCCGGCAACTTTCCACATTATTATTAATCCGGTGGGCAGTGATAGCATGCCTATCCACAGTACCGGACTATAACCCGCATCATTCAGTACGTACGTTGCCAGCGCCGGACCTGCGGCCAGTGATGACGGGAACACAACTGAAAGTCCTACCAACAATCGACCGTTTGTATCGATGTTGGCAATGATCGCAGATAGAAAAGGCAGGCAAAAATACCAGGCCGCGTTAAACAGGAATGCTGCGATGATATAGGGATAAACGGATTGCATACCCCACAGGAAACTGATACCGATTGCTGAACATATCATACTTGCAGCGATAGGTAGGCGGCGACCCCGTCTATCCCCAAGCCAGGTGGCCAGAGCCGCACCAAAGATACCCAGCACCAAGGAGGCCGACAGAATACTTCCCACACTGTCGGGGTCGATGCCCACATCTGTACCCATGCGCTCAAAATAAGCCCATACTGCTGCCTGTCCACCATAGTAAATAAATATGCCAAGCAGTCCGGTGAGGCCGAGGAATAGCCTGTTAGTTTTACCGGGCGTATCGCCGGCAGTTCTGCCATAGCGCTGGAAGCTGTTTACCAGGGGTAATATCAGTAGTGCCAGAATTGTGACGATAAGGAAGGGTGCAGCAAGACCATAGCCGGGTATCAAGCCGGGCAATAAATATAGTCCTGCAGCACCAACCGTTAACTGCATCACCACCCAGAAGCCATAGTTACGATCAAAATTTGAGGTCAGACCGATGGAAACTATGGTGATATTCATCAACAGACCGGCACCGAGGCCCGCCAGGAATCTGATTTTAAGCAACTCATCGTAATCGTGTAAATAAATCGAGGTGATATTGCTCAATACGGCGATGAACACACCGGCAAGCAGAATATAACGCCAGTTGACACGGGTGATGATGGCAAACACAATCGCCGAACTGAACGCATAACCCGCCATTTCAAGGGAAAAAAGATAGCCGGCCTGCATTTCTGTCATCCCTTCCACCTCAATGTAGACGCCGATAATTATCGGCCCGAACAACAATATCGCAATGCCTACCGCAGAAGTATAGGCATAGGCGAATATCGATAGAGGCCGATCAGGTTCGAATGAACTATCAGACTTATCTTGCAAGTTCGCTTCGCCTCTTGCCTTCAGGCAGGAATGCTATACCCGTGAAAATCTCTGCCTGAGTAACAGCAGTCACGTATAAGTCGTGTCTGGGACGCTCATCCAGCCAGGCCATCACTTCCGGGCTTGGGACATTACGCATCACTTCTGAGACGATATTGGTATCGAGAATGAACAATGGCAGGGCGAAACTCCGAAAGTCACAAACATATTGAGGTTATGGCGCTGGAGGGGACGGAGGCGAACCGCCTCCATCGTTGCCGTCTTGTTCGGCACGCAACCTGTCGAACAGGTCGACTGCTGCACTCGCGCAGGTTGCCTTTACGCTCTCCCAGTCATGCCAGCGTTGGTCAAGATGCTTGTACTCCCGTAGTTCAATATCATCCAGATCGTAGGGTACAGGGCTGGCCAGCTGTATCTGTAGCTGTTGCAGGGCTGATTCACCATTATCCTGTGGATACAATTCATCAAATGACCGAAGCGCCTCGGCAGTTTCCTGAACACCCAGATGTTCGCTGAGCGCGGCAAAATCCAGGTAATCCCTGGTTGCGTTCCTGCGGAGAATAAGGAGGCCCTTGATGCGCAGGGTTTCCGCGGCGGTCGGCACGG
>JAAXHV010000626.1 GCA_012270695.1 Gammaproteobacteria bacterium
GTGTACATAGCCAAGGCGATGGGCGTGGCAGCTCGCGCCAAGGGCATGACAGAAATTGCCAGGGAGACCGGTTTGTCGCGCGAACAGCTTTACCGCTCTTTCAGCGAGAAAGGGAATCCGAGGCTGAAAACCATGCTCGCAGTCATGAAATCCCTGGGGGTCGATCTAATCGTAAGGCCTCACGCTTCCTGAATATTATTGGTACACGTCGAAAGATATTGTCGATTTGGACCTTTAAGATTATTACTGATGAGTCGTAAACTCTTACACCCGGGTGCGTTGATTAGAAATGTCAACCTGCTGTACAAGAAATAGAACAGGGTCAGGTCGTACATTGCACACTTTTGTCATACACTTTGGGCACTCGGCCTACTGTGTGCATTGTGCGACCTGACCCCATGGGCTTCCAACCAGATAATAGTAAATCGGAGCTCTATCTTCTGCTTGCTACCGCGCGTTCGCACGGTTATGATTCTGTTGCATTCAAAACGCTTGTCCCGGTCGGGCGAGATGGGCAGGAGGTAAACAGCGATGACACTTGAACTGATTCCAGAGGAACGTGCCCGACGACTCGCTACTGGAGGGCATTAAAAAAAGCCTGATAGAAGAACAAGTTGCTTACCGTGACGCCATGAAATATGAGGTCACATTGAGCGTGCTCCAGGAAGCCCAACGGAGACTTATGCAGGGACTGCGGAAAGTTGGCAATATCGGGAACCTGGAAACCATACTGCTTACAGAAAAGCGTCAGTGAACTATTGACTATACTCCACATTTATAATATATTTGTGGAGTATGTATGAAAGAAAGCTCAACCTGATCAAACTTCTCAAGGAGAAAAAATCCGCCTTCCTGTTTGGCCCGAGGGGGGTGGGAAAGACCGTGCTGGCACAACATTACCTGACCCGGGCGCGCCATGCCGCAAGCATTGATTTGCTGAGCCTTGACGCGCTCAGGCGCTATATCTCTGAACCGGGCCTGTTTCGCCTCGAAATCGAACAACGGCTTAAGGATATTCCTCCACGGCAAACGCTGACCGTGCTTGTTGACGAAGTGCAAAAATTGCCCGGACTGTTGGATGAGGTACATTACCTGGTAGAGACTCATAAAGGCCGGGTTCAGTTCCTGTTAACGGGTTCCAGCGCCAGGAAGCTGAAACGTTCCGGGGCCAATCTCCTGGCCGGACGCGCCTGGACCCTGAAGCTGCATCCCCTGAGTTCCCAGGAGGTGGAACCCGACCTGCGCAAGGCGCTTACTATCGGCACCTTGCCTGGCATCTACCAGGAAGCGCCATCCTCAGCCAGGCGATCATTAAAAGCCTACGTGGAAACCTACCTCAAAGAAGAGGTAATGCAGGAATTATTGATCAGGAGGATAGACCGCTTTATCCGATTACTGGATATCGCTGGACAGGTAAACGGTGAACCCGTGAATTATACCTCCGTTGCCCGGGACAGCGGGGTCAGTGTCAAAACCGCGCAAGAGTATTTCGATATACTGGTAGACACTCTTATTGCCTTCCGTATCGACGGCTGGAGTCATTCGGTACGTAAACAATTACGCCAAGGGCCCAAATTTTATTTCTTTGATTGTGGCGTGCTGAATGCAGTCAGGGGAGAGTTACAGACGGAATTAAAGTCCGGGAGTTATCGCTACGGAAAGTTGTTTGAAACATTCGTCGTAAACGAGTTAATCAGGGCCAATGACTATAGCGAAACAGGTTACCGATTCAATTACTGGCGCACCAGCACCGGGCAGGAAGTTGATCTGGTGTTGACGCGTGGCCCGCAGGATACGCCTAAAGCAATTGAAATCAAATCACAATCCTCGCCCGGTGAGTCTGATTTGAAAGGACTCAGGGCCTTTGCTTCTGAAAATAATACGGCTGAATTGTTCTGCCTGTGCCGGACAACGCATAAATATTCCCTCGGTCCGATACAGGTACTGCCGTGGCAAGACGGCATAAAGGCGCTGCTCCGGGGGTAATACCGGGGACACAAAACTTAATTCTGAATTATGTGCTGTGTTCCCGGAATTCCTTGGTAAAATATCCGGCTTAAAGCAGAAGTCTATTGCAGCGCGATGGTGCGCTTTATCGCTGTCGCTGTGATGTCCTCGAGAATACCAATCTCTTGCCACAAATCATCAGCGCTTGAGCCGATACGTGAATTTTTCTTCTTAGTCATGTTTCTTTTCTTCTTTCATACGCGACATTATGCGACCTGACCCCAAAATACGGCCGTTTGAGGAATTTCCCCGCAGGCTCGCCCACTATATTGCCGTCATAGATCAGGCGGCCGCGCAGCCAGGTCTGCTTGACCCGGGCCGATAGTTCTATGCCTTCAAAAGGGGTATATCCTTGCGATGAGGGGGATTCCTGCGCGCGCACGACCCAGCTTTCATCGGGATCAACCAGGACCAGGTCAGCGTCGCAGCCGGGCGCAATGTCGCCCTTACCGTTCAGGCCGAATCGCCTTGCCGGATTGTAACTGGAAACTTCAGCGATACGGTTCAGGCTCATCCCCCTGCGGGTACCCTCGCTGACCAGCGCCGGGAGCAGGTATTCCGTCCCACCAAACCCGGATTTCGCCAAAAAAACGTTATCCGGCTCGGCGTTGTCAACCTTCAACTCATGCCGGCAACAGGCATGATCGCTGACCACCCA
>JAAXHV010000627.1 GCA_012270695.1 Gammaproteobacteria bacterium
AATCTCATCGGCACCCGCCTCGCCCGCCAGCGTGTCATTCCCTTCCCCACCCAGCAGACTGTCTTCGCCCGCACCACCGCGCAACACGTCCTCACCGGCGCCACCATCCAGCGCGTCATCCTGTGCATTGCCATCGAGAATATTGTTGCCGCTATCGCCGGTGAGAAGATCGGTAAAAGGAGAACCCCAGATATTTTCAACGCCGGTAATTACGTCACCTTGTGCATGGCCTCCTGTGACAGTGTTATCGGCCAGGTTTGACCTGATCCCTGCATCCGATTCCCGGTAATCCAGTGCATCCTGACCGCTGCCTCCGTCAATGACATCACCCCCCGAACCACCTGCCAGTGTGTCGTCTCCGGCTTCACCACGCAGCCTGTCATCGCCATCTCCGCCGCGCAGGTTGTCATCACCTCCGCCGCCGACCAGGGTATCAGCTCCCAAGCCGCCGATGAGCGTATTCATGCCGCCTTCACCGGTCAATACATCGTCAAAAGCTGACCCCCAGATATTCTCAACATTAGTGATGGTATCGCCTCTGGCATGACCGCCGGCAGCAGTCCGGGCGGCCAGGTTCACCCTGACCCCTGCATCCGACCCACCATAGTCCAGGGTGTCGCTACCATCACTTCCATCTATGACATCTGCGCCTGCTCCTCCCCATATCAGGTTATCGCCGGGATCACCGATAAGGATGTCGGCGTCCGAACCGCCGTACAGGTCATAACCGCCCTCAACCCCGCGGTTAGTCAGAAGAATGATCACTACCGCTAGGGTAAGGCCCAATATCAACAAATCTGTAACGGAAATACGCGGTTTCACCGGTTATGACCAGGGTTGTCAGTTATTGGCGACTATCAAAAACGGGTCAGCCGGCTCCCTGGGCGCGGATTTCCAGGCTGAATTCCTTGATGCGCGCTATCTCATCGCGTATCTCTGCAGCCTGCTCGAATTCCAGGTCGCGGGCGTGCTGGTACATCTGCTCTTCCAACTGGTGGATTTTTCTTATCAGCAGGTCGGGTGGAAGCTCCATATAAGCGGTTTTCTGCTCCGCCACTTTCGCATAGCGCCGCGCCTGGCCGCGGGTATCGCTGTAGGCCCCTTCCAATATATCGGTGACCGCCTTGCGGATACCCTGGGGTGTAATGCCATG
>JAAXHV010000628.1 GCA_012270695.1 Gammaproteobacteria bacterium
CCTTCACGCCGGCTGACGTTGAGGACTTCGAACACGTGGTTGTCGGTACGCTTGACGTAATAGCCCTGAAATTCACCAAAAGGGCCTTCCGGTTTGCGCTGGTGTGGGAGTATGCGCCCTTCAATCACGATCTCAGTCTCTGCGGGGACCTGCAGGTCGATGTGGCGGCACTGGCGCATTTTCACCGGCGCCCCCATGAGGCGGGAGGCAATCGCCATTTCATCCTGTTCAATAGGCACAGAGGCACAGGCCGCCATGAACACCTCCGGTGGCGGTCCGAGCAATATGGCCACTTCCAGTGGTTCACCTCTCGCTTCGGCTTTCTTCTGGTATTGGGTGATGTCATGGGGCGGCGCCAGGCGCACGCGTAATTCATTGTCATCGACCATCATGGAACGGCAGAAAGACAGGTTCGGGATACCCGTATCCGGCTCTTTCGCCAGGAATACGCCTGCGGTAATATAAGGACCCGCGTCATGTTCAAAATAGGTAATGTGCGGCAAATCACTCATTTTGCCCTCAATATAACCAACCCCGTCAGAGACGGGTTCGACATACTCATCGGGCCCTGGCAATTGTTCATCGATGATGGATTGCCAGTGCCTGCAGAAGTTGCCTTTACCGGTCCCGATGATCTCGCATAAACGAGTATGGCTGCCATAGACGTTGGATATAACGGGTACCGTCGTTCCCTTTACGTTCCTGAACAGGACCGGCTTTTCACTTTCCAACTGGGAACGACCGACCACTGCGGCGAGTTCAAATTGAGGGTCCACCTCTTTTTCAACGATGTTCATCTCACCGCGCTGCAAGAGTTTTTCAATATAGTCACGCATTTGATTGATCCTGTTTATTCATGCGTATAATTATTTACAATATTGTTGACATTATATTCTATTACACAACGACTTTTTAATGGTAGCATTCTACCTGTATCTTAGCAGTGCCCGAAAGCGGGGTTTGGGGACGATTTAATACGACCGTGACCGTGACACATAAAAAGCTATTTTTCTGGCTCCTCATGGCAATCGCACAAGCCTGTGCGTTCCTTATCTTTAAAGACCTGGCCGATATCAGCCAATGGGTCGTCCAATCCACACGCGAATTCACCATGATGGTCTGGTATAACCGACACCTGATAGGTGTCATTGCTTTCCTTGCCCTGCTTGGTTCGATGGTGCTTTGGTGGAAAGACAAGGCAATCTGTTCCAAATATCTACTTGGATTTTTGGTCTTCCTGTTCGGCTTTAATTTTTATTCAGGCATGATCAACCCAAAATGGATGTTTCGCTCACAACAGCATGAGGCCATGTTTGTACCGGTAAACGAGGCCCCACAGTACTTGCAACAAAGCCTGCACCTGGCACATTTCGGACCGGACAGCTACGCCTCAGTTGACGATATCAACATGGTGGTGCTGGAAACCGATAATGGCGCGTATGCCTATTCCGATTATTACATGTTGCAACCCCACGTGGTAAAAGGCGATACCATCAATGGAGAAGAAGTCATCATGACTTACTGCGGTTTGACCAACCTCGGTATCGCTTACAGCCCGGTGATTAATGAACGCCCCCTCGATCTTACGGTCATGACCCAGTTAAAAAATAACCTGGTGCTGTTTGACAAAAATAGCGGCGAGGCAATCCAGCAGCTATGGGGATCAAAGGAGCGGGACCTGACACAGTCCACGATGAAAGAATGGCCCACCATTCGCATGCCTTTCAGAGCGTACAAAGCACTCTATCCGCAGGGCAAAGTCTATATCAACGAAATTGCCGACTATAACGAAAACCCGGTTTTTGCCTTATGGGACCGTCTGGTAAGACACGGGATGATGCTCTGGGGCGTAGGATTGAACTGGGTCGACAATGACAAGCCCGCCTTTCCGACTATCGACTTCAAGGATGACAGGTTGCCCATGAAGGAACTGGTGTACACGGTCAGCATTAATGGCGATCACGTGGCTTATTCGAAGGACTTTCTTATGGGCCGAAATCACCCCGTCAACGTTGAAATTGGCGGTGAGCAGGTCGTCATTGGTTATGATTCGGAAAACGATTCAGTGGTGGCGTTTTTTAACGATACTGACTCAGGCGTCAACAAGGTTGATATTTTCGGGAATATCCCGGGCGGCAGGCAACTACCACGCGTCAACACACTCAAGAGCCGGCTGTTCTGGTTTATCTTTGTCGAGTTCTTTCCCGAGACTGACGTCAACCGGGCCTGACACTGATTGACTACAAGGCCAGGCGCCACGCCGGGCCGGCACCAGGGACAAACTACCAGACAGATGCCACAACATTGTGTATCGTTAAGCGGCATTCAAACTGGCCTGCCGCATCGTGGGAGATGTGGAAACACGTGGAAAGTATTCTGCTAAGAAATATATTCCCTGAGAACTATGCAATTCGGCCGTATACCTGTAGTGAGCGCAGCAGGAGGTATCCTTGCTCACTCCGTAAAATATAACGGTAAGACCCTGAAAAAAGGCACGGTCCTGTCTGCGGAACAAGTCAGGCTGTTGGCGGAATCCGGCTGCGAGTCAGTCGTGATTGCACGGCTTGAAGCTACCGACCTGGATGAAAACGAGACGGCGCGGCGTATTGCAGCCCGCATTTCGGGTGAGAATGTCAGAAGCAACGACCCTAGCGCCGGAAGAAGCAATATTATTTCTGAAGTTTCCGGTCTGCTTGTTTACGAATCCGCTGAACTGGACAGATTTAACCTGGTGAGCGAGGCGGTCACCGTTGCCGCCCTGCCACCCTGCACAGTAATCGAAGCCGGACAAGCTGTGGCGACGATAAAAATTATCCCTTACGGCGTGGATGTTCAGATTGTGAGGCGTATCGAACAGATGCATCCTGACCAGCCACCCCTGCTTCGGGTTACCGTATTCAACCAACTGGACGTCGGTTTTATACAAACGTTTTATCCCGGCATGAAACAGTCGATCCTGGATAAAACCCGGAAGATACTTGATGGCCGATTGCAACGTCTCGGAGGCAGTAAAGTAATCATGGAGGAACGTTGTGAACACCACGAAGGGGCCATTACTGTAGCAATTAACAGGTTACTGGGCTCAGGCTGCCGGATGATCCTGATTGCCGGCGCCAGCGCGACTGCGGACCGTCGCGATGTCATCCCGGCTGCCATTGAAGATGCAGGCGGCAAGGTCACCCACCTGGGTATGCCGGTGGAACCGGGTAACTTACTGGTACTGGGCGAATTTTCTGCCGACTGTCCGGTGATAGTCATGCCGGGGTGCGCGCGCGCTCCTGCGGTGAATGGATTTGACTGGGTGCTGGAGAGGTTGCTGGCGGGCCTGCCCGTCACCCGGGAGGATATCATGCTGATGGGAGCGGGTGGTTATATCAAGGGAAGCTCTCTATAATTCCAGGACAAACTCGATATGAGAGAAAATTCAGGGGATACCTATTCTATTTTCAGGGGTTTAAGAAGATGTTTCAGTCAATCGAAGAGATAGAGCAAAAATTCGCCACGCAAGGCTATATCACCGATCGTCACCTGGCGACTACCATTTACCTGGCCACTGCCTTGGGAAAGCCGCTTTACCTGGAAGGCGAACCGGGTGTCGGCAAAACTGAGGTTGCCAAAGTCCTGGCAAAAAGCCTGGACACCGAGCTGATCAGGTTGCAATGTTATGAAGGTCTGGATACCAACCTCGCATTGTACGAATGGAATTACCTGAGGCAAATGCTTGAGGTGCGGCTCCAGGAAGCACGCGGCGTGGACAAGGAAAAAATCGGCGACAATATCTTCGACGAACAATTCCTGTTGAAAAGGCCGCTGCTTCAGGCTATCCAGTCCCCCGGCAAGCGTCCCGTTTTGCTGATCGACGAAATTGATCGCTCAGATGATGAGTTTGAAGCGTTCCTGCTGGAAGTGTTGTCGGATTTTCAGATTACCATTCCCGAAGTGGGCACCATCAAGGCGGAACAACCGCCGTTTGTGGTATTGACATCGAATCGAACCAGGGAGATGCACGATGCGCTCAAGCGCCGCTGCCTGTACCACTGGATCGATTACCCCACCCTGGAAAAAGAACTCAACATCGTTCTGACAAAAGTGCCGACAATAAAGGAAACGTTGTCAACCCAGGTATGTAAATTTATGGAACTATTGCGGCAGGAAGATTTCTACAAGCGCCCCGGTATCGCCGAGACCCTTGACTGGGCCAATGCCTTGCTCTCGCTTGGCATCGATGAGTTGGACCGGGAGGTCATAGAGACCACGCTGAGTTGCATACTGAAATATCGCCAGGACCAGGAAAAACTGAGCGGTGACAACCTGCAAAAAGCCCTGGCCGTCACCAAAAACTTCAAAGGCGGTCCTGCGCTCAGCGCCCGGCGCAGCATCAACTGATGTCGTTTATCACCCATATTATCCGCTTTGGCAGAACCCTGCATGATGCGGGGATAGACGTCAACCCCTCCAACCTGATTGATTTAAGTCGAAGCCTTTTATATATCGACATTGCCAACTACCAGGACTTTTACGCGGCTGCCTTGGCGACCCTGATTATCAACAGGGAAGACATGGAACTGTTCACCCGCCTGTTCCATGAGTATTGGCAAGACCGGGAAATCCCGTTTGAAGATGAACAGCCCGCTACCGAAGAAAAAAACGGGAACGGCGCCGCGGAAGCACAACAAGTGCGCCGGCAAGTACAATCTGTGGATGGTGATGCCCCGGGTGATGCAGAGGAACAAGACACGGAACCTGAACAGGTCGGTTATTCCAGCCATGAGTTGCTGGCGCAGAAAGATATCGACAGCATGAGCGAGGCTGAACTGGAGGAAGCCCGCAAGATCATCGCTGAATTGATCGCTATCCTGGCTAATCGCAAGAGCCGGCGCTTCAGTCCGGCAAAGTCCGGACGGCAACTGGATTTCAGAAAAATTTTCCGGCGCAGCATGCCTTATGGCGAGTACTGCTTGAAGCTGGCCTATAAAACCCACCGGCTGAAAAAAAACAAGCTCATCCTGTTCTGTGACGTGAGCGGCTCGATGGAACGTTACAGCCAGTTCCTGATTCAACTGATCTGCGCCATGGGCGCGAAAATCTCCAATATCGAAGTTGCAGTGTTCTCGACCCGCATGACCAGTATTACGCCTTACCTGAACCGTCAGGACATCGACGAGGTTGTGAAACAGATGTCAAACCAGGTGCATGACTGGGCCGGAGGCACCAATATCGGCAGCTGCCTGCGCGAGTTGAACGAGCAACAGGCTCACCAGATGCTGAGTTCCCATACCAT
>JAAXHV010000629.1:0-1796 GCA_012270695.1 Gammaproteobacteria bacterium
ACAGGCACGTCATATTTGAGATAAGCACGGATGGGGTGCTCCTCGCCCGTTATACCCAGGATGGCCTCGCTGCTGGTCAGGTTGATCTCGACCAGGATGCCCTGTTCGGCCATTTGCTCCATGAGCTGCGTAGCCTGCGGGTCGTAAAATATATCGGTGCCGTGACCGATGCGCTTGGCGCCGGCTACTTCCAGCGCCGCCCGGATATGCCAACCCAGGTGTTCGGGAGGCACCAGGCCCAGCGCAACCTCACCGGCATGCAGCGTGATACCGTCTTTTGCCGCGGGGAAATGGCCGGCCAGTTCGCCAATCATTTCCATCTGCCAGCGATAGTCTCTGAGGGTGATGGGGTTGTCTTCCGGCGCGACAAAGTTCAGCCCCACGTAGCGCGGGTCTTTTTCGATGAGGTGGAAGGCCAGCAGGGTCTGGGCCAGGACCTGTGGGCGCGGGAACGTACGGATCACCTGGGCCAGGTAGCGGACGGTCACATCGCAACCGGAGTCCGCGTTTTCCTGCCCGCAGGCCAGGGCTGCGCGCCACTGTTGTTCAATACTATCCAGCTTGAGGGTCGTGGCTGCAGCCAGTTTTTCAATCTCCGGATGGCGGATCAGCTCCGCTACCGGCGTGTCGGCGTTGAACTCCTCGTTGGCTGCTCCCAGTTGCCGGGCTTCGGCCATGCCCCAGGACTGCAACAGTTCCAGGTAGAGGACATTCTGGCGCGCCGACCTGGCACTCGATTCGGCCAGCATCTCGCCCTCATGGCCGACGCCCGCGGGGACGAAGCGCCGGAACGTAGAGAAAAACTGGTCGTGCCCGGAAACCGAACGGCGTTCATAGTTACGTATGGAGAACGCATCGATAATCCGGTTGACCACGTCGCCATCGTAGCGGATGTCTTTTACGGCCGGCCGGCCGGACTCCGCATCGCAGCGCGGTGGCGTGATCATGTAGCTTTCCAGGTCGATGCACTTGCCGTCCTCAGCGGCCCAGCGGATGTAGCTCTCTGCATAGATGGCGCCGTCCAGGTGGTTGTGCAGTTCGCCTCCCTTGGGGAAAGCATACAGAAAACTCCGCAACAGGGTCGGTTCAGTGCGCACCTGCTGAAAATACGCCCGGGTTTCCGCTTCACCGGCTGTGACAATGCCACTTCCCGCAATGGCGACCCAGACCAGTATTGCGGTACTGCAAGATCGCAATAATTTCATTTTGCTTAACCTCCTTACCACGTGTATCTTATAATAACTCCACTACAGGATAATGATGAAATAATATGGCGCCTACCCGCGGCCAGGGATTCCCAACTACAGCACAGGATAACTTTCCATGCAGATTCTGATGAGTTTTGTCGGGATGACGGTGATTCTCGGCCTGGCCCTGCTGCTGTCCGAAAACAGGCGGGCGATCAGGCTCAAAACCGTTGTTCCCGCCTTGCTGACACAAGCAACCATTGCCGGCCTGATTCTATACTTCCCGCCGGGACAGGCCTTCCTCAACACCGTGGTGGCAGGCGTACAAAACGTGATCGATTACGGCAGGGTAGGCAGCGAGTTCGTGTTCGGCGAACTGGCCAGGCAGGAGGGGGGATTTTCTATCGCATTTCAGCTGTTGCCAGTGATTATCTTCTTTTCCGCGCTGATGTCCACCCTGTATTACCTCGGCATCATGCAGAAAATGGTAACGATTCTGGGTGGCGGCATACATAGATTGCTCGGCACCAGCAAGACCGAATCCATGTGCGCGGTCGCCAACATATTCATCGGCCACAGTGAATCGCCGCTGGTTATCAGGCCCTACCT
>JAAXHV010000629.1:1913-2110 GCA_012270695.1 Gammaproteobacteria bacterium
AGCTACCTGATCGCAGCCAGTTTCATGGCCGCGCCAGGTGGTTTGCTTATGGCTAAAATCATCAAACCGGAGACCGAGCGCTCGGAACTGGAAATAGAGCGCGTGCAGTTCAGCGGTACGGGAAAAGTGGTGAATATCTTTGAAGCCATCGGTAACGGCACCCTGGACGGGTTGAAACTCGCGGCCAACGTTGGCGC
>JAAXHV010000630.1 GCA_012270695.1 Gammaproteobacteria bacterium
ATACAGGCGCTGAAGGGCTATGAAAGAAAAACAAAAAAGATATTTTCGCGGATATCCGGATACTGTAACGGGTCAAGCTCGCCCAGTACTCTGTTGGCAGCTTATTTCTCGGCGCTTGGCAGGACTCCGGGAGATTATTCATCGAAACTGCTGGTACAACTGGATCAGAGCATGACAATCCGCCAGGCCCTGTCGGCCATCCTGCTTTCCCAGTTGGATATGATGGAACGCAACACTCCGGGATGCAGGGACGATATCGACACGGAGTTTCTGCATGATTTCAGGATCGCCAATCGGCGCAGCCGCTCCCTGGTCACGGGTATGAAAGGGGTTCTGCCGGCGCCCACCTATGAGTCAGGCAGGCAGTTTTTTTCCTGGCTCAGTAAACAGACTTCGGCCCTGCGCGACATCGATGTTTTCTTGCTTGCATTCCGGCAGTACGAACAATTACTGCCCGACAAGATGTATGCGCAATTATTGCCGTTGCAGAAATTTTTACAACAGCGCAAGGAGACGGAAAGAAAAGGCCTCACCAGCGCGCTGGATTCAGACCGCTTCCGTGGATTCATTCGCAGTTGGCGCGCAGCCCTGCAGGAAAGCAGTGGTGAAGAGAATACGACAGGCCCGGTGCTCGACACTGCCGAAGCCGCTATCTGGAGAGCCTGGAAAAGAGTCAGAAAACACGGCCGGCACGCAGCAAAAAGCGGTTCGGACGAAGCTTTGCACGAATTGCGGATATCCTGTAAAAAACTGCGTTACCTGTTGGAAGCGTTTCGCACGCTATTTCTCGCAAAAGACGTGGAACAGGCGATAAGACAGTTACGAAAACTCCAGAATGTGCTTGGCGATATTGTCGATTTCCAGGTTCAGCAGCAGTATCTCAGCCAGTGGCAGGAAAATTTTCCTGGAAAGCAGCACCGGAGCGTCAAGACTGCGATGGATTTCCTGGGCAAGGTATACGCACGACGGGAAAACGCGACAAAGAAAGAGTTTCAACGTCACTATCACGCGTTTGTGTCCGTTGGAAACCGAGCGCTGTTCAAGTCCTTGTGCGGCAAAACACGCGCATGAAAGTTTTTGCCGTCTACAATACTAACCCGCATTTCTCACCAGG
>JAAXHV010000631.1 GCA_012270695.1 Gammaproteobacteria bacterium
CCTAACATTCCGAGTTTACCAAGCCCCACTGTTGTGTGGCTGTCACTCTCACACATTAATTCGCCCGGCAGTCTCGGCTTGTAAAGGCCAGCGACGGCGCATCCAGCGCGGTTTGTGCTGGCAACAAAGTGATATAATCACCATTACCTATTGACAGCATACATATTTCCGTCGATGACAAATGAATTGGTGAGAGCTGTGGGCTGGGATCTGTTGTCCTGTGTCAGACAATAATACACACTGGCCGCGGTTCATTGCTTTTGTGGACATGAACGCGTTTTTTGCGTCCATCGAACAGTTGGACAATCCCGACTATCGCGGCAAGCCGATCGGCGTCACCAACGGAAAAACCGGCACCTGCATCATCACCTGCTCATACGAGGCCAGGGCGCTCGGCATCCACACGACCATGCGGCTGAAACAGGCCCGAAAAATATGCCCTGATTTCATCCAGGTGCCCGCCCGTCCTGAGCGTTACGCAGAAGTCTCAACAAGCATTATGCATGCACTTCAGGATATCACGCCGGACGTGGAAGTATTTTCGGTGGACGAAGCGTTTCTCGATATCACGCGTTGTCAGATTTATTGGAACAAATCACCCGAAGCGATGGGGAAAATGATCAAGGAACTTATCCGGGACGTCTCCGGCCTGCCCTGTTCGGTGGGGTTAAGCGGAGACAAGACCACGGCCAAATACGCAGGAAAGCAGAACAAACCGGATGGTCTGACCATTATTCCGCCCTGGGAGGCCCGTGACAGGTTGAAGAACGTGCCTGTGATAGAACTCTGCGGCGTTAACAAGGGGATTGCCGGCTTTCTGGCAAAACGCGGCGCCATCACCTGTGGAGACGTCGCAAAACTGCCGATCAGTGTGCTTGGCAAGCGCTTCGGCAACCCGGGCAGACGGATCTGGCAAATGTGCCGGGGTGAAGATCCCATGCCGGTGGAGACAAAAATCGCCGCCCCCAAGAGCCTGGGGCACGGCAAAATCATGCCGCCCGATACCACCGACAAGGATGTCATTTATATGTACCTGATCCACATGGCCGAGAAACTGGGGGCCCGTTTGAGACAGCATTCACTGGCTGCGCAAACCTTTTTTATCGGGCTGCGCAGCAGAGACGGCTGGATTGGCAGTAACAAATTGAAGACAATATTTCCCACCAACGACAGTCGGCCTGTTATCGAATTATGCCATCGGTTTGTGCATGAATACTGGCGCGGCGAAGGTGTTTTCCAGGTGCAGGTTACCGCACTCGATCCGCGTCCGGAAAAAGGCCAGACGGAACTGTTCGGCATAGAGGAAGGACGGTTTCACCGATTGAATAAAGCCATGGATGAGATTAATGACCGCTACGGAGAATTCACTCTCACCAGGGCCACCCTGATGCACCGCTCCGACATGCCCAACGTCATTGCCCCGGCCTGGAAGCCTTACGGGCACAGGCAGACCATTGTCCCGACGGTGGAGCGGGCAAAGCTGTCCGGAACGGATTTGTAGGCATCCGCAGGACGGCGCAGGGGGCGCCCCAGCCTGGTTATTGCCTCACCAAACGCCGCCGGTTGCTGGAAATAATCAGACGGCTTTGAAGCGCTGCTGTGGTGGTTGTCGGACGGGTATGAGAGTCGGGGTCAGCGCGGCCTGCTGCTTCGCTATGTGGCGTTGAATGTCGCTGA
>JAAXHV010000632.1:0-1873 GCA_012270695.1 Gammaproteobacteria bacterium
GGTTTCGACGATGCCCGTCTTGACACCCTGTTTCTGGCGATGCCCATTTCCTGGAAGGGAGTTCTGGCGCAATATGTCGGACGCCTTCATCGACCGCATCCAGAGAAACGGGATGTGCTTGTTTACGATTATGTGGATATGGCCGTTCCCATACTCAGACGTATGAGCGAAAAGCGCCTTCGTGGCTACGAAAACCTTGGCTATTTCGTTGAAAACCCGGATGGTCAATTCATCTGACATCCAGAGAATATTCTAATTTCCTGCATTGCCGTTCAACCATCTGCCGCACGCGCTGGAGCGCGGGATAGTCGCCGTTTTTTTGCTGAAATGCCTCAACCGCAGGGCCGATCTCTTCCCGAACCTGTTCTGCTGTTTCCTTAAGAAGTGTTTGCAAATAGCTGAATTTGACGTCAAGCTCAGCCGCCAGTCTTTGCCAATGAACCGGTCGGATGTTCCCGGGCATGTGTTCCCCGCCGACGGCTAGTGCGAGTTTCTGGTCAATTCGCTCAATCGCTCGTGTACAGACCAAGTCATAGAAGGGGGCAAGCCGGATGGCTTTATTGCTGTGGTAGAGCAGCGACAGGTTCTTGGCATGACCATCCGAGTTGCCGGCAAGGTAATTGAAGATCTGCCAGAGGATCAACTGCTCTGCATCCAGCGCGGGTTCGGAAGATACTTCCCTAAGCAACCCGAAACACTCGGTGAAACCAACGCCGCCGCCCGCCTCGTACTTGCGCTCCATACCAACTCCCAATGCCTGACAGAAGTCTTCCTGGTGCAACCGGCGCACGGCGCCGTCAGCCGTGGCCACGCGGTCGTATCGCTCAATTACCAGGTAATCGTGTGCATGTTCATTAACGTACAGGTAGTGAAACTCGACTGAAGCCGTATGCAAACCGGTACGCCGGGCCAGGTCCGCCAATACAGTCTCATACGCGGGCACATGCCGATAGTCGGGTATGGCGAATTTGAGGATGTGACTTGATGGGGCCTCTCCCTGCGGTAGATAGAATTGGCCTTCGCGCAGCAGAACGGGACATTTTTCCTGGGCGCCGGCCAGGGAAAGCCGCGGGAAATGGGATACGGTCAATCCGCCACGGGGAGCAGCATAGATTTGTCCTCTACGGAGGACCAGGTCCCGGAACTCCTCCTCCGTCAATTCCTGATAAGACGTCTGGACGTCTGGTTCGCGGCCAGCTGGCAGTATTGACAACGCGCCAGCGCACTCTCCCCCGATTGCCCTTAACAGGTCAAAATCCGAGTCCGGTATTTTCAGGTCACGCGTGATGTTTTCCCTTACCTGTCCTTCAGGCAGCAGGTTGGCAAAGAAACGGTGGGCATGGGCATCTTCGGGCTGATAAGGATTAGCGTTCAGTGGCAATGATATGGATATCGCGAATCCGTTACTGCCAGACAGCCAATCGTCACAATATTGAAAACCTATCTGGTTTGTTGCGTTGCGCCGGAGGAAGCCGACCAATTGATCTTCGTGCCATACGTGGAGTGTGTCCGGGTCAGTCATCTTTTGTCTTTAAGGGCCTGGGGCAGCAGGCCCCGCGGCGCTATATATACGTCCAGGCCCAGGGTGTTCAACGTACCCAGGATTTTACCGATTTCTGCTGTGGGTTTGCCGTTTTCAAAGTCGGAAAGAAAACCGATGCTGACGTTGGTTAAACCGGCGACTTTATGTTGCGTCAAACGCCGGGTTTTTCGATGCCGGCGGACTGCCTGGCCAAGTTCAGCGGGTGTCCATACCTGCTGAAATTCAGGGGAAGTATCTGCCATACCAAACTCCGTAATATATACGTTCGTGTAATTTTATAGCAAACATACTGTTTTTTCAGAAAATTTTGCACGTACATGCTATTTTTCA
>JAAXHV010000632.1:1896-2649 GCA_012270695.1 Gammaproteobacteria bacterium
CAACCCGTCTCCGGCGCATTGGATAATGGGTATGACATCCCTGGAAAGTCGGGAATTGCTCAAAGTCTGCTGACATTTCTTCTATAACAGGTGAATTCAGCGCATAGCCCATATCCTCTACGGACTCGAATACGACTTCATTACCCAGCATATACCCAAGGAACGGCAAACCGGTCGGGTCGCGCCATTTGATTGGCAGGTAACACATGATGTTGGTGATGCGCGGGAAGCGTTTTTCGATTATCGGATGATGAGAAGTGTAGTATTCAATAAACTGCTTTACGTCATTTGCCGGGTAATGGTAGCGGACCACGTAAGAGATCGGCGCGGTCAACTCTCTCGGTTCGGTCTCATCTGCAACCGGGTACAACAACATATCCATGGCATCGTGACTTAACTTGTAGGCTGATTCGGAGGCCGCGCTAACCAGGCGTTGAAATTCATCCGAAGCCAGGCCCTGCTCCAGGCTCGCGACGTCACGGTAACTGGTTTGAATGGTGAGTACCTGCCCCTGACGGTCATCGGCATAAGGGTCATCCTCAAACACCGTGGGTTCGTAACGCTCGACCCGCTCGACGCCGGGAAGTGTTGCGAGGGCTGATATTTCCTGTTCGGGGAATTGTGTGCCGTTGCTGTTTGCTGCCGACGAATCGGCGCTGAAGATAAGAAAATGAGCGATGGACATGAGTTAAAGTTTCTCCTGTTTAATCCTTAATGTGGTTAAATTATGCTGGGAAGTATTATTATTGACAG
>JAAXHV010000633.1 GCA_012270695.1 Gammaproteobacteria bacterium
GTCCGGCAGCACGGTCTTCACCACCCTGCCTAGGGCGTCGTACTCGGTGTCGGTGTGAATCCAGATAAAGAAAGTGGGGACAGCACCTGCCGGTCACTGGCATTGCGACACCGCCCCCAAGGGCACACGTGATTATCGGCCCTGTCACCTGATCATCGGAGAGATACAGGGATTGCCGACATCGGAAAATGAATTAAACCGGCATCTTCTTACTTTTTATCCTTCCAGTCAATGTTCAGCCGTTCCTCGCATCAAACCGCACACCTGTCCCGGCCGCCACAAACCCGTGGTCGAAGTTGGCCTTCTTGCAGGGACGAGGTAGTCCCCCCTATCACCACGCCCATCTGCAACCCGCACAGCACCACTCCCCATATGTGCATTGTGCGACCTGACTCCGGTTGTGCGGATCTTTGCCTTTATCGCAAAATGCTGTATTTCATGTTCCGGAGCACATAAATTCTAGAACTTGAGAAATATCTTCCCCAATCCGGTGGTATCTCTTGAAACTGTATTTTAAATATCTTATCCCCTGTCAGTCTCTTGTTACCAATGTCAAACGTCGACAACCTTATCCTGGTATTGATGTTTGTAACTGTTTTAGTAAATTCATCAGAAATCAACATCTGACCGTCATCATCAATCAGTTCCATTTTCCCCATCAAAGTAAACTCTGCAGGAGGAACTGTTCTTGGTGGTTTGTTTTGCTCTGTCTGGTATAAGTCCATTTCCACCCTATATTCACCAGTATATTTGAATTCAACCTTGCCCAAATAGCTTTCACTTTTCAAAAAAGGAATCTCTAAATCAAAGACAGGCTCAAGGAATTTACCAGTAGGCAATAATTCCTCCTTGATTCTTTCAAGCCACGATGCCTGTACGACAGAACCTATATTTAGCAAGCAAAATAACAGTGCGTACTGTATTTTATTCATATCAATACTAACCCCTTTACAACATCCGTTGTTATCTACCCCAATCAGGATGCATATCTACAGGAGCCAGCACATTCGTTGCCCTGAGCATTATAGGAACAACTTCTAGTAACCCGTGACCTATAGTTGAACCAATTCCACTTATTGGATCAAACGCATCGAAGTGTAAATTAACCGGACCGCCCTGTCTATCTACGGTTAAGTGATATCCACCAGGAAGACGTTGGTTCCAAATATGAAGTCCCCCGTCATCCAAGAAATTTCCTATCATATCTCCTGGCTCATAATTTATAATATAGCTTGGAAGCGCATCGATAGTATCAGCAACCCGTTCCACCTTAATGTCCTCATGCCACTCTCTTTCTACTCCTTGGCTTCGAACAAATTCCTCAAACTCAGACTGCCCTTGTTGCCCTTCCAAGTCTCTTCTAGTAGCTGTCTCATGGAATCCGTTATTCACACTTGTTGCCCGTTGCGCCGCACTGCTCACCAGTGCCACAAACGCCGCTGTCACAGCCCCGTTGGCAAACTTGCCGCCGGTAATCTCACTGACAGTGCCCGCGGTCACCGCCGCCACCAGCGCCCGGCCCGCCAGCCCCGTGGCTGCCACCTGGCGCAGCCCCGGCAACCCCGGCGCCGCCGCGCCCAGCCCGGCACTCAGAAACCCGTGCCCGAACCTGCCGCCCTGTAACAAGGTGGTAATGCCCCCGAAGGTCGCCACCGTCGCCACGTGTCCGGCCGTCGCCAGGTTCAACCCGACATTCCCGACCGGAAACGTCGCCGCCGCCACCGCGGTTAACGCCCCGGCCGAGACCCCCGCCAGAAACGCCTTGTCCAGCGGCACCCCCTGCGCCAGGGAATCGGCAAACACCCCCGTCCCGATGAGGGCTGCCGCCAGCACCACGCCCTCCACCACCCCGGTGGCGATGAGGGCCACCGCAAACGCGGTGAAGACGGGAATAATATACCCCGTCGGGTCGGTATAGGCCAGCGGGTTGTTCAGCACGTAGCTGTAGCGGTTGTGACTCTGGGAGACGGGGGGGAACTGTATCACCGGGTCGGCCTGCATGAAGCGTCCCAGGGCCGGGTCGTAGCTACGCCCGTTCATGTGGATGATGCCCACCGCATCGACCATCTCATGGCCCGTGTACCCGCGCCCGGTCACACTGGTATCAAACCCCATCCGGGCCAGCGCGGTGAG
>JAAXHV010000634.1 GCA_012270695.1 Gammaproteobacteria bacterium
GGCCTTAATTCCACTCGCATGACGGCGGCTTCAGCCTCCCGTGACGGGCGGGAAGAAAGCGACTTCGTCACCCTCCTTCAGTACGGGGTCGCCTTTGACGTGCTCCATGTTGATGGCTACCAGCAGCGAGTCTGGCATTGCTTCGCCGCCGGAGGTTTTCCGCCAGATATCCGAGACCTTCAAGCCGGAAGTGTATTCCACCTGGTCCTCCGCGCGCCCCATCTGCTCGCGGATACGGGCAAAAAACTTGACTTTTATGGGCATTGTATTCAGCTCTGCATATCAACCTGACTGTGTTTGTCGTATTATAACCCGGATTTCTCTCCTGGCTAACGAGTAATCCGGGTATAAACGCATAACAGACCGGAGATAAGCATTCATGACGGAGTTAACGCATTTCAACGAAACCGGAGAGGCGCACATGGTTGACGTCTCTGCCAAAGACGCGACACATCGCATTGCCGTGGCAGAAGGGATGATCAGGATGCAAGGCAAGACGCTGGCCCTGATCATGGAGGGCGGGCACAAGAAGGGGGACGTGCTGGGAATCGCCAGGGTCGCCGGTATCATGGCGGCAAAAAAAACTGCGGAACTGATCCCGCTCTGCCATCCCCTGGCGATCAGCCACATCGACATCGGTCTCGAACCCAGACCTGACGAGAGCGCCGTTTATTGTCAGGCACGGGTCGAAACCATCGGCCCGACCGGCGTTGAAATGGAGGCGTTAAACTCGGTCCAGGTTACCCTGCTGACGATCTATGACATGTGTAAAGCCGTCGACCGAGGCATGAGCATCGAATTTGTCAGACTCCTGAAAAAATCAGGAGGGAAATCCGGCGACTGGTCAAGATAAACCGGTCAACACAGGCGCTTTGGGACGCGGATTAACCGTACTTGATATATTTAAATCTCTGATCGTCCGGCGTGCCATCCAGGGCGCTGTCTTCATCCACCCCCGGCTGCCACATGACCACGTCCTCAATCTTTTTTGCCAGTTCGAAATCCTTGTCGGTCACCCCTTTGGCGGCGTGGTTCACCAATTTGACGATGACAAACGCATAGCTTGCCGTCAGGTCAGGATGATGCCAGGCCGCCTCGGCCAGGTGGCCGACCGTGTTGATCACCATCAGCGTGCCTTTCCAGCCGCTGGTCTTGTAACGACGCCGAATCCAGCCGTCCTCGTAATACCAGTTCGGCAATTCGTCCTTGAGCCGTTGTTCAATCTCATCCACCTCGTAGGTGGCATCTTTTGTGTCTTTACGCCACTTTGCCATAGTATTTTCCTCAATCAGGAACTCAAAAACAGTTTCTTCACACAGATATTGTAGCAAATCATTGGCCAAGAGCGGGTAGATTGGGATGGGCTGTAATATGAGCTCTCTCGGGAATCAATTTTCTGATCTCAGCAACTTTTGTGCTATCAATCTGCATTTCACGCTTATGTTGTTTGCACAACGCGCCGCGAAAACCCAGGTAATCCGGGTTGATGCGCAGCAAAGGCGGTATGTCCTCTCTGCTGAGTGATCCCGCCAAGCCGGACAGGAGCCCCGCCCGTTCAACGTTGTTTACGAATTTCGCCAGTGTCTCATCGTCCAGTTTTTCTCTCAGGTTTCCGCTTGCCTTGTCACAGGTATCCAGCATTACTCCTGTGAGCCCCGAGCCCTTCAACTTCTCAAAGTCAACCTCAACGGGAAAGAACTCGGCAAAAAAGACCAGAACAATTCGGATATTCCTGTCCGTGAGTCTGTCAAGGGCGGACAGGGAAAAAGGCGATAAGGATTTATCGAATACACCCACTTTGACAATATCCACTCCGCAGGCGTGCATCCTGATCACGGCGCTCTCCAGTTCAGCGGCGTAGGCGGGCAGGTCGCCGATTGTCGCGCTGAGTGTGGTTTTTTTATCGATCAAGGCCGCGATCGAGCGTGCCTTATGCTCGTCCAACGCGCCCAGCGCCCCCTGGTTCGGGTCTTTCAAATCTATCACGTCCGCCCCCAGGGAGCGGACCAGTTGCGCTTCATCGGCAGATGAGACGCTGGCAAGAAAGCCCGTCATAGCTTAACCCGCATATCTGAAACTACGAATAATAATCATCAACCTTTTCCATCAGCCATCGCCACGCGGTCTGCTCTTTTTCTCCGGCGGTCTTTTTGATTGCAATGCCCAGGTATTCCAGTTCCGATCGGATCTTCTGTTCCGGCAACAGGTGCAAGCGGCTCACCAGGATAGCCGCTTCAACTACCGCAGCCTGGGCGCGGTTGAACCCCTCGAACGGCGCGTGGCTTGCTGCATGCACCAGCCGGCAGGTAAACACAGGGCGCAACTCATCATCCCTGGAACTCTCTACCCTGACTTCAACGTGGGCAAGGGCTGCAGCGAGGCGTTTGCAGGCGATATGTGTTGCATCCACCACCGGCCATTCATGCCGGCCGGTCAGACATCCCGCAAAGATCAAGACTTCAGTGGTTGCGTTAATCACCGCCACACCGGAGTTTACCAGGTTATCCAGGGTTGTTGACGGCTTGAATGGCGCGATCAGGTATTTTTCGTCCTTCCGGCGGATACCCATGGGCGCGATGTGCACGCTCCCGTCCGGGTTCATTGTGGTAACAACCGTTTCGTATATCATCGGGACTTGCGTTTCCTTGCCTGCAAGGTTGTGCCTGCGGGCTTATATTCCTCAGCATTCCCGCTCTTCAGGTCATGTGCGGATTTTGTCCGGAGCTCATGTTCCTCTGCCGCTTCGGCTACGACCGCGACTCCCCAGTCCAGGTCTTCGTCCTGCATGTAACGCTTGCCGAGTTTCAAAGCTGTTTCTGCCTTCGCCAGTTCAACACCCATGTAAAAGGC
>JAAXHV010000635.1 GCA_012270695.1 Gammaproteobacteria bacterium
TACAAAATCAAAACAACGTCACAAACCTTTCAATACACAATAACACATTTCGGACAGGTTACAAACCTGTCCCTACAATACACCAACAACCCAAAACCCACAATACATCAACAACCCAAAACCTACAATAACGGACGGATACAGACGCATCGCCCCTACAACGCCATACCACATTGTAATGTCAATAATGGGCAACCACGAGGGTCAATAACGGGCCAAGGGTTGCCCCTACAAACAAAAAAATGCCACAAACATTTTAACGCACCAGAAAAGCCCTGTAATGGGTCTCCTCGCCCAGGACCACCCGGGCCAATCGGCGCACCTGATATTCGAGACAGCGCCGGTAAGAAATCCGTTCCACCCGGTCACCTCCCACGGGATAACTCACCCGGTCTTCAAGACGTCGCTGGTACGCCTCAATCAACCGCTTGCGGCCCTCGCCCTGCAAAAACACGCCCCCGTCTCGCGCTTCAAAATCCGCGCGCTGCACCCGATTGTGATTGACCAGATCCAACACCAGCGCATCCACCAGCACGGGCCGAAATTCCTCCATCAAATCCAGTGCCAGAGAAGGCCGCCCATAATCAACCACATGCAAAAATCCCAGATACGGATCAAGCCCAACCATATAAATCGCGCCTTCCACACTATTGCCCAGCAGGGCATATCCAAAGCTGAGCAGCGCGTTGACCGGATCCCTGGGCGGTCGTCGATTGCGACCCTTAAACGCGAAATCCTCAGGAAAAAAAGCCCCAAGCGCACCAAAATAAGCCGCAGTACCCGCGCCTTCAATACCGCGCAAAGACTCGGCATTCGCGGCCTGCCCCACCTGCTGAATTGCCCGACGCAACCTGTGCGCCACGGCCCCCACATCCACACTGCGCCGCCGCGCCAAGCGCATGAGCAAGGTCCGCATATTGCGGAGCTTCCCCTCCACCACGGCCTGTGCCACACACAGGCGAAACGGCTCGTCCTCATAGCGTTTGAACTGCTGTTGTCGCAACACAATATTGCGCCGCGCCGGCCCCACCAGTCGGCCCCGATACCGCCCGTTGATACTCAAAAAAACCGTATCCACCCCTTCTTCAAGCAACGTGCTCATCGCCGGGGCCGAAAGGGCGATCTGCCCCATGAGCACCACCTGTTCCAGGTCATGCACATGCACCTCGGCCAGCACCTGCTTGCGTCGCCGCACTTGCAAACGCTCTCCCCGGCGATAAACGCCCGCGCCTTGATCTGTCACATAGAGAATCACGCCAGATCAACCACCACCTGAAAACGGCCCTCGTCATCG
>JAAXHV010000636.1 GCA_012270695.1 Gammaproteobacteria bacterium
GACAAACCGGACGTACGTTTCGTCGCCCACCTGGACCTGCCTAAGAGTATCGAGGCCTATTACCAGGAAACCGGGCGGGCGGGGCGGGACGGCGAGCCCGCCAGCGCCTGGATGGTCTACGGCCTCGAAGACGTGGTCAAACTGCGGCAAATGCTGGAACTGTCAGACGCGGATGAAAGCCATAAACGGATTGAAAGGTATAAGCTCGATTCCATGTTGGGCCTGTGCGAGATAACCAGTTGCCGCCGCCATGCCTTGCTGCAATATTTCGGTGAGGAATCCCCGGCCCGTTGCGGTAATTGTGATACCTGCCTGAATCCTGTCGAAACCTGGGACGGCACAACCGCCGCCCGCAAAGCCTTATCCTGTGCCTACCGTAGCGGCCAACGTTTTGGCGCCAGACACCTGATCGACGTGCTGCTGGGAAAAGAAAACGACAAGGTAAGAAAGTTCCGTCATCAACGACTCAGCACCTTTGGCATCGGTGGGGAACTGAGCACAGAGCAATGGCGCTCCGTATTCCGGCAATTGATCGCGCGCGGTTTTCTGACCGTTGACATCCAGGGTTTCGGCTCCCTGCAACTGACCGAGCAGAGCAAACCGTTGTTGCAGGGCGAGACACAGGTTTTCTTGCGCAAGGACGACAAGATCAAAAAACCACCACGGAAACAACGTAACATCCTTGGACAAGTCAACGACCCGGAACTGCTGGAAAAACTCAAGGCACACCGCAAACAACTGGCTGCTGATCAGGGCCTGCCGCCTTATGTGATCTTCCACGATTCGACCCTGGTGGAAATGGTGCAGCGCTTACCCGGCAGCGCGGATGAATTGTTACAGGTCAGCGGGGTGGGCGTGCATAAGCTGGAGAAGTACGGCGAGAGCTTTCTTGCCGTCATTCGCTCTCACCGGAATGAGCCATTAACCTGACAAAATACTGTCGTCCGGCAAACCAGAAAGATAGCATATAATAACCCGGATTTACGCGTAAATACCTGCATGAAAAAATTTTATCAAATCTTAATCAGTGGCTTGCTGATGTTTTTAACTGCATCACTGCTCGCCAATCCCGCTGCCATCCAGTGGCGCCAGTGGGGCAAGACGCCATTTGAGCAGGCGCGGCAGACAGACAAGTTGATTATCCTTGACGTGGGGATAGAAGGCTGCACCGCCTGCCGCTGGATGGATGAGTTTACCTACACACACAGCGAAGTGATCAAATTGATCGATGAACATTTCATTGCGATAGTCGCCGATGCTGAAGCGCAACCTGATATCGGAGAGCGCTACTCTGACTGGTCATGGCCGGCGACTGTTTTTATGACTGCTGACGGTACGCAAATTCTGGCGCTTGCCGGCAACCGAAGACCGGACAATTTTATTCCTATCCTCGAGAAAATCATCGAACAGAAACAAGCAGACAGTATTGTCCCGGATGAGCTTGCGCCCTATTCAGCGCCTCCGAAAGCGGTTGAAACGGATATCACTGCCCTGAGAGATCGTCTGCGCGTACAACTGGATAACCGGTTAAATGAAAAACACGGTGGCTGGCAAAAGAACGGCATCTCCACGACCACAGGCGCCCGATTACAACACCTGTATTTCCGCGCCCACCTGTACGACAATGACGAATTAAAACACTTGGCCTTGAAGACCAGCTCTGCCTATCTGAATGCCATTGATCCCGTCTGGGGCGGTGTGTACGTGCGCTACTTCGATAAGCCTCCTGCACGATTCAAAGGACTCAATGCCGTACCGGAAAAACGCATTGCCAACCAGGCCAGCGCCTTGCTTGCGTTTTCCCATGCCTACGCCAATAGTGGGGATAACAAGTATCTTGCCGGTATTGCCGAGACAGACAAATTTCTTAACGACTGGATGAAAGACAAGGATAACACCTTCTACACCAGCCAGGAGGATGATCCACCTCATTTGCAGGAGGCCATGAGCACTACACAGTACTGGCTCATCGATAA
>JAAXHV010000637.1 GCA_012270695.1 Gammaproteobacteria bacterium
ATAGACCTGCGCTTGACCGGAAGCATGGAGAGATATACCTGGTCGTTCGATAACAAGACCCTGACCGAGGTCGACAAGATCAGGATATCCAAAGGAGAAATCGTACGCTTTAATTTAATCAACGAGACGATGATGCACCACCCCATTCACTTGCACGGTCATTTCTTTCGGGTACTGAATGGTGAAGATGATTACGCGCCGTTGAAACACACCGTCAACGTGCCACCCCTGGATACGGTCACGATTGAATTTGCTGCCAACGAGGAGAAAGACTGGTTTTTCCATTGCCATAATCTTTATCACATGAAAAGCGGCATGGCGCGTGTAGTGAGTTATATCCCTGCCGGGCAGGATGATTATCGCAACTCGGATTTCTACCGGTATCACGTGAAAAATGACAACCCCTGGTATCACTTTGCAGACCTGTCATTCCAGTCCCAGATGATGGCCGGGCGCTTATGGGCGTACAACAGGCGTAACGGTTTTGAACTGGAGTATGATTATGACTATGGCAACGAATACGATGTCGATGTTACCTATCAAAGACAGTTGACCCGCTTCTTTGCCCTGTATGCAGGCGCAGGTTTTGAACGCAGTGAAAGCGGTGACAGTAACAGGGCAATAGTCGGTACAAGCTATGTGTTGCCATTGTTGATCCATTCAGAATTACGCATCGATTCCACCGGTCATTTCCGTCTGGAACTGGACAGCGCACTGCAGTTGACGGACCGTCTACGCTTTAACTGGGACTGGAATACCGATCATGAATATCGAGTCCTGTTCAGCTATGAAATCAATAAGAAAGCAGCTATTACCGGCGGTTATGATTCAGATTTTAAGCTTGGGGTAGGATTTGAATACAGGTATTAAAGCCTGTTTTAAATACCCGGCTCTCCGCGCAACGATGTTGAGCATGGAAAAACCATCGCCATTACACGACATGGGAAACCGATAGCTCATCCATAGCATTGGTTGCGGCCCAACGATCCGGACTTCGTGGCGCATACGGGGAAGTTCGATGCTACTGCGGTCGAATCCTGGGTTTTATTGAGTGCCAGGCTTTCTGTCTTTTGAGGCCGCCGCTGACATGTCGTAAGTTTCCTGTTTGATTACGGCCAGGCATAAGGCCAGCAGCAGCGCTG
>JAAXHV010000638.1 GCA_012270695.1 Gammaproteobacteria bacterium
TATGACGGTATATGATGCACCAGGAAGATAATCATGTTGAACAATAAGGTTGTTTTTATCACCGGCGGCGCCCGGGGTATTGGTTATGGCATAGCCCGCGCCGTACTCGAAGCCGGCGCGCGGGTTGCCATCGGCGACCTGGATGAACAAGCGCTGACTGCCGCACGGGACTCTCTGCTCGCCGAAGCATCCGTCGCCGATAATACGGTTTATGCAATAGTTGTTGATGTTGCCGATGAACCATCAGTAGAAACAGCGCTATCCGCGGCGCGATCGCATTTTGGCTTCCTGAACGGACTGGTCAATAACGCAGGCGTCATTCGCCTCGGGGCAGATCTCGGGGCCAGCACGAAAGATTGGCAAGTGCAAATGGAGGTCAATGTCATCGGCACGCACAACTGCTGTCGAAGCTTCGCAGAAATGCTTATCGACGCAGGGAAACCGGGCGCAATCGTCAATATCGCCTCCAATTGCGGCAAAGTGGGTTACCCGAATATGGCCGGATACAACGCCAGCAAGGCCGCGGTTATCAACCTGACCCGCTCGTTGTCGGCGGAACTGAGCGGGCATGATATTAACGTCAACGCGATCTGTCCCGGCGGTGTGTACACACCCATGCTGGTGGAGGTTGCCCGATCTATTGGTGAACGTACCGGCGAGCAGGCAGAGGAACTGCTCAAGACCATGGTGCCAGGACAGTTGGGCCGGCATGTCGAACCCTTGGAAATAGGGCGGGTGGCCGCATTTCTATTATCTGATCATGCCAACATTATTCGCGGGCAGTCTATCAATGCCGATGGCGGGGATACGCCCTATTAGCCCCTAACGATGCAGCAATATCAGATTTCTCAGTCGGCTGTCCTGACGATTTGTCATCGCATCACTAGCCAGAAATACGGGTTAATCATTTTCTGCCTGTTCCCGCTGGCTTTTCTGAACTCCTGTACGTCTTCACCGGAAGGAGGGCAGGTAGAAGCAGAGGCAGCGCCAGGACCGAATTTCATCGTGGTGCTGACCGACGATCAGGGCTATAACGATGTCGGCGTGTACAGCTCTCCTGATATCAGGACTCCGGTCCTGGACCGGATGGCTGCGGAGGGTATCAGGTTCACCAGTTTTTATGCGCAGCCGGTCTGCGGCCCGTCCAGGGCGGCGCTTCTCACCGGTTCCTATCCGATACGGATAGCGGAACCGGGCAACAGGAAAAATCCGAATACCGTTTTACACTCGCGCGAAGTCACGATCGCCGAGGTCTTGAAGACTGTGGGGTATGCGACTGCGGTGATCGGCAAGTGGCACATGGCCGG
>JAAXHV010000639.1 GCA_012270695.1 Gammaproteobacteria bacterium
CCCGGCGAAGAAGGCGTGCTCGCCTTGCTGGAAAAATATGATTTTGAAATCACCCGAGTATTCTGACCAAAACCCGACGAGATACTGATGGACTACGACCGGTTGTTTACCTATGTTCAGGATTACCTGGCTTTGCTTATACAGGCGTCGGTCGTTCTCCTGGTTGCATTGCTCATTGACTGGACGCAGAAGCGCGTACTGACAAAGTTACAGGCAAAATCCGACAAAACACGGACTTACTGGGACAGTGCCTTGCTCGAAGCAGCAGGCAAGCCGTTAAGCCTGTTGATATGGATTCTTGCGATTACCTTTGCTGTTGACGTTGCAAAAGATGAATCGGTAGCTGTCATCTTTACAGCCGTTGACCCCATTCGCGACGTGGGCGCAATCGCTGCCGTCACCTGGTTTTTAGTCAGGCTGGTGACGCGGGTTGAAACTCACATGCTGCGTGCGCGTTTGCAGGCGGGCAAGCCGTTTGACCGCACTACCGCCGATGCCATCGCCAAGTTGTTGCGCATTTCGGTTATCGTCATTGCCTTCCTGGTCATATTGCAGACCCTGGGTTTCAGCGTAGCCGGGGTGCTGGCCTTTGGCGGTGTAGGCGGCATCGTAGTCGGGTTTGCAGCCAGAGATTTACTGGCCAACTTTTTCGGTGGTTTGATGATCTACCTGGATCGGCCATTTGAGGTGGGTGACTGGATTCGGTCGCCGGATAAGGAGATAGAAGGCACGGTGGAGAACATTGGCTGGAGATTGACCCGAATACGCACCTTTGACAAGAGGCCGCTATACGTTCCCAATTCCGTTTTTGCCAATATTGCTGTGGAGAACCCGGAACGCATGACCAACCGGCGCATCTACGAAACCATAGGGATCCGCTACGATGACGCAGGCAAGATGGCAGCGATTACCCGGGATGTAAAACAGATGTTACGTGACCACCCCGAAATTGATACGAAGCAGACCATGATAGTCAATTTTGTCAAGTTCGCGCCTTCCTCACTGGATTTTTTTGTGTATACATTTACCAGGACGACAGACTGGATCAGGTTTCACGAGATCAAGGAAGACGTGATGCTGAGGATAATAGAGATTATCGAGGGACATGGCGCTGAGAGCGCTTTTCCCACTTCGACGATACACATCGCCGCGCAACAGGATGCAGGTCCTGGCTCCGGTACCGGGCTTACAACAGGCCAGGGCAGGCATCAGTAAGAGTGACGGTGAGTTCTGTTGTGTCATTGAAATTCACAAAAATGCACGGGCTGGGCAATGACTTCGTGGTCATTAACGCTCTGCAACAGACTATCGATCTGGACCGGGAACAAATCCGCAGGATTGCGCACCGCAGGCTGGGCATCGGTTGCGACCAGCTATTGGTGCTTCGGCCAAGTCGTCATGAACAGGCGGATTTTCTTTGCAGCATTTATAATTCGGATGGCAGTGAAGCCGAACATTGCGGTAACGGCCTGCGTTGCGTAGCCGCATTCCTGCGGGAGAGCGGTCTCATCAGCAAAGTTGAGTTGGTCGCCGAGACCGGGGCCGGACTGGTAGAACTTTACTATGAGGGCGATCTCATCAGGGTCAATATGGGCCGCCCCAGTTTCACACCTGCGGATATTCCGCTCGCCGCTACCGCGCAGCAACAGTTCTACAATCTCGAGGTGAACGGCGTGGACCTTGAGGTTGTGGCCTTGTCTCTGGGTAACCCCCATGCCGTTTTGCGGGTCAATGACCTTGACAACATCCCGGTCACCGGGATAGGCCCACAGGTTCAAAGCCATGACTTGTTTCCCAACAGTGTAAACATGGGGTTTATGCAGATCCGGGATAATGCACACATCAGGTTGCGTGTATACGAGCGCGGCGCCGGTGAGACACCGGCCTGTGGCAGCGGCGCCTGTGCCGCCGTGGTAGCCGGAATTAAGGTGTATAATCTTGACAGGAATGTCGAAGTATCATTACCGGGCGGCAGTTTGGCGGTTTCATGGGCGGGCGACGACGAACCGGTTTGGATGAAAGGGCCGAGTACAACAGTATACGAAGGAAACATTAACCTATGAACATGACAGAAAAAATATCGGACGGCTCTCCCCTGACAGCCGAAGACATTGAAAATTATCTCAGGAATAACCCGGATTTCTTTCTCGCCCGGCCGGAACTCCTGGCCGAAATATCCATACCGCACAGGTCCGGACAGGC
>JAAXHV010000640.1 GCA_012270695.1 Gammaproteobacteria bacterium
GCTGAACCGAACAGTTTCGCTCAGCGCTTTGCGGAACAGCACGGGCCGTCCATTTGCGCCATTGCGTTCCGGGTAAAGAATGCGGCCGCGGCCTACGCCCGCGCCCTTGACCTCGGTGCGCAAGGAGTGGAGACCATGCCGGGGCCAATGGAATTGAATATCCCCGCCATAGAAGGGATCGGCGGCAGTCGCGTGTACCTGATTGACCGTTATGGAGACAGGACCATTTACGATGTGGATTTTGTCCCGGTCGAGGCCGAATACCATGCCATGCGCACCGGGTTGACCTGTGTGGACCATCTTACCCACAACGTACAGCGGGGAAATATGGACAAGTGGGCCGGGTTCTACGAGAAATTGTTCAACTTCCGCGAACTCAAGTACTTCGATATAGAAGGCAAGCTGACCGGGTTGAAGAGTCGTGCAATGACCAGCCCCTGCAGAAAAATACGCATCCCGATCAACGAGTCCGCTGATGACAAATCACAAATTGAGGAATACCTGAGCGCATATCGCGGCGAAGGCATACAACACATCGCCCTGGGAACGAATGACATCTTTGCGAGCGTGGACGCATTGCGCCGTCACGACGTGGTATTTCAGGATACGCCTGACAGCTACTATGAAAAGGTCGACCTGCGAGTGCCCGGCCATGGCGAAGACCTGGAGGCTCTCAGACAGCGCCGCATACTGATTGACGGCGCGCCCGTGGAGGGCCAGGGGCTCTTGCTGCAGATCTTTACCGGGAATGTAATCGGACCGATTTTCTTTGAGATCATCCAGCGCAAAGGCAACGAGGGCTTTGGCGAAGGCAATTTTCAGGCCCTGTTTGAATCCATTGAACAGGACCAGGTCCGGCGCGGCGTACTGAGTTAACGCCTGTCAACGCTCCCTCTGGTTGCGGACGGCAGTTCACCGAAAAGCTGGTAGTAATCCCTGGCAAAGCGGCCCAGGTGCCAGATGCCCCATTTTGCCGCAATATCGCCCAGCGTTCCGGCTTCCGTTGACAGGATTTCCCTCCTGATATTATTGAGACGCAGGACCCTGATATACCTGGCGGGACTCGTCTCGATGTTTTCATTGAATATATATTCCAGGTTGCGGCGGGATACCAGCAATTCCTTGCAAAGTTTTCCGACCGTCAGCTCTTCACATAAATTGTCTTCGATTATGTCAAGCGCGTCATGGAACAGCCGGTGGTGTTTATTCCTGATTCTTATCCGTCCGTGACCGCGTTTTGCGACAAACAGTGCGCCGATGGTCTCTATAAGGATATTTTTGAAGGCCGCCAACTGGTTAGCGCTTTCCAGAGAGAGTTGCCCTTGCGCCGCGCCGTTCAGAAAATCTTCCAACAGCGAATGCAAGGGCTGGGTATCCTGGGCATTCGTGACCAGCTTATAGGGGATATATTCAGGTCTGAAAGGTCTGTATTCGTGGTATTGATGCTGAAACGCCTGGCGCAGTAAATCACCGGAAACGTGGACGATACAGATTTTCATGTTGGGCGATGACGTGCCATCCATCACAGACCTGGGCGGCAGGATGAATGCGCCCCCGCGTGGCAGGGATTCACAGTTGAATATGAGCGGTTTGCCGGTATCCATCAGCAGACCGACCGCGTAGAATTTATCCGGTACCGTTCCTACCTGGTACAGCACCTGGTTGGTTGCTTCAAAGTACAGGCCCAGTTCCGCATCCAATTCACACGAGCTGAAAGTGCCGACAAAAGAACCCTTGCTGATCTGCTGGTAGGATTGATCGTAACCGGAGAGCCGGGCCGCCTGTTCATCGATATCTCGGTGATGGAGTTGCTTGAGCAAGGGGTTTTTTGCGCAAATCGGATAATCCATCGTTCGTATTCACCAACTCTGTTTGAAAAATACGTTTTTCTTGCGCATTGAGGATAACACTATGGTAATTCAAGCAATAATACTGTCTCTTGTCAAATCATATAAATTCGTCTGTATGGGGGTAGTAATGACTGGAAAAAAGAGCGTCACTCGTATCCGACCCTGGTTGGTTTTGTTCCTGCCGTGCCTGGTTGCCGTGAACCCGGCGCGGGCGCAGGTTGTTGAGGAGATTATCGTTACCGCGACCAAACGCGAAACGAGCCTGCAGGATACGGCCATGTCCATCACCGCCCTGAGTGAGTTCGAACTGCAACGTATCGGCGCTGAGGGCATATTCGACTACGGTGTCAAGATTCCCAACCTCGGTTTCAGCAATGAAGCCGATGGCCGCTTCAACTCAGGTTCTCCGGCGCTGCGCGGGGTGGCCGGCGGTGGAGTCGTCGGCGCAACGGGCTTTTATATCGATGATATACCGGTGCCGGAATATATGGATCCGCGGGTCTCGGATATTTCCCGGGTGGAGGTGTTGCGCGGTCCGCAAGGCACTCTCTATGGCGCGCGCTCCATGGGCGGCACGCTGCGCGTTATCACCAGGCAGGCAAATGCGGAAGAACTGGACGGTTACTTGCGCTCGTCTGTATCGGACGTCAAAGAGGGTGATATCAACTGGCGGGTTGATGGCAGCGTGAACGCGCCCATTGTGGAAGGCGTGCTGGGTATGCGCGCATTATTGTACTATGCGCAGAATTCCGGCGTATTCGACCGGGTGCATATTGCCGGTTCCAACCGGCCCGCCTTCGACGCGGTGAAAAACGCCGACGATGACGAGTTCTACGGCGGCAGCATCGCGTTTGTCTGGAATGCCGCCGACAACATCAGCATCAGACCCCGGTTCATGTACCAGCGCACCGATTCTGATAACCTGCCACTTGCAGACCTTTCTCCAGGCAATTTTGAAGTACCCCGGCATAACAATATCGAAGAACCCGGCGAGGAGGAATGGTGGCTGGGCAGTGTCACCGTCAATATCGATACCGGTTTCGGCGAGATAGTCTCCACCACGGCAAGGTTTGACCGTGAGGTCAGGGAATATGAGGATCAGACCGGCACCCTGGATGGTTTACTGTTTGCTGCCAGCGGCTTGCCTGAACCCCATATACCGAGTTTTGTCTACGAGATAGAAGAAGATACCTCGGTCGTCCATGAAACCCGCTTGATTTCTGATTTCGGCGACCTGCCATTTGACGACGTAGCTTTGACACTGGGTGTATTCTACGAGGACCGGCAGCATATCCTCAACTATCCCCCGTCTTATGCGCCCGGCATCAATGAGCAATTTACCGGTACGCTGAATGCGATATTGACGGGCATTGTGCCCGGCTTCCCGGTGCCGGTTCCGCCGGGTCTGCTTGGGTCCGACCTGGTATTTACAACCTACGACGATAAGGATACCGAAGAAATTGCGGTATTCGGCGAGTTGAGCTTGAGGTTGAGTGATAAGCTGAGATTGACCGCGGGCGCGCGCTGGTCGGAGACCACCATTGATTTCACTGCTGACCGCAATGGCTTCGTCAACGGTGGCCCGGCTGTTGTCATGCCCCCCTCGCGCAGCAGCTCCAGGGTTGTGCCCAAAGTCCTGTTGGAGTTGGACGTCACCGACGACGTTCTGGTTTACGGTTCCGCGTCCAAGGGTTTTCGCGTGGGCGGCGTCAACATGCCGGTACCGGTCGCTTTTTGCGCCGCTGAACTTGCCGACCTGGGAATTACCAATGAAGACGTAGCCACGTTCGATTCGGACTCGTTGTGGAATTTTGAATTCGGCATGAAGTCATCCTGGTTTGATGAGCGGGTTAATTTGAATGTTTCAGCATTCAATATCAACTGGGACAATACGTTGCAGACGAACCGGTTGGCTTGCGGTTTCCAGTATGTGGCGAATTCCGGCGAGGCGGAGAACAAAGGGGTTGAAGTCGAACTGCAGGCGGTCCCGGTGGAGGGCCTGAATATTTCCATGGGCCTTGGTTACACCGATGCCGAAATAACAAAAGGCGACCCCCTGATAGGCACGCAGGAAGGCGACCG
>JAAXHV010000641.1 GCA_012270695.1 Gammaproteobacteria bacterium
GAAGTGACGCAGCAGCTGGCGGCGGGCGCCTACCGGCCGCGGGCGCGCCTGGAGGCGGAAGTGGCCTATGGTTGGCCGTTTGGGGGGATGAGTCTGTTCACGCCATACAGCAGGTTGACGTGGCTGGGTGAAGACGGGATACACTACCGCGTGGGAGGACGATGGAACGTGGGCAAGGCGCTGGAGTTGAGTCTGACAGGCGAACGCCGTCAGGGGGTCCAGGGCACGTTGGGGTCAACGCTGGACCACCGCATCCTCCTGGAAGGCCGCTTCGGCTACTGAGCCTAATTCAGAGCCTAATTCAGTAGCCTAATTCAGGACACCCATAAATTAAGCCGAGCCTAATTCAGCGAGCCTAATTCAGGACACCCACGATCCTAATTCAGGACACCCATGCATTCCGTGCAAATTCAGGACACCCATAAATTCAACCGCCCTTGATTCCATGGATGTCCCAAATTCTCGCCGCAAATCAATGGGTGTCCTGAATTGGCTTCAAATCAATGGGTGTCCTGAATTGGCTATCCTTGACTCCATGGATGTCCCAAATTGGTTCCTCTTGAATCTATGGGTGTCCCAAATTGGTTTATCCCAAATTGGTTTATGTTATCGGAACCACTGAAGTCCTTACTGACAGAAAGCGGATTGGCTGATTGGAGCGCTTGGCTTGATGACCGGCTGACCCGTTTTTATGGCAACGTCAGGCATGGCGATTATCTTGACTGGCTTGACGCTATCAATCGTTTGCCTGAGATCAACCCCACGTTGACCCGGCTTGCCTCGGATGAAATCCAGATAGGCCAGGCCACGGATTGCAGCGCAGCGCAACTCGATATACTCCGACAACAACTACGGCGACTTCTGCCGTGGCGTAAAGGCCCGTTTAACCTGTTCGGTGTGAAAATTGAGGCGGAATGGCGTTCGCATATCAAGTGGCGGCGTTTGCAGCATAACATTTCTCCACTGTCCGGTCGTAGCGTTCTCGATGTCGGTTGCGGTAATGGTTATTACGGCTGGCGTATGCTGGGGGCGGGCGCAAAACTGGTGGTTGGAACCGACCCCACACTCAGGCATGTTATGCAACAGCGCGCCATAGCAAAGTATTTGCCGGAAGCTCCTTTCGATATATTGCCGTTCACGCTGGAGACCCTGGCAGGAAACGGAGCAGGCCGCATATTGCCAGATGGCCGGGCAGACCCCCCGCTTGCAACCGCAGGGGCAGGTTTTGATACCGTTTTTTCCATGGGGGTGATCTATCATCGGCGCGATCCGGCCAATCATATCCGGGACCTGTTAAGCTTTCTGCTCCCCGGCGGTGAACTGGTTTTGGAGTCATTGGTTATCGATGAGGAATACGGTGACGTGCTGAAACCTGAAGGACGTTACGCCAAAATGAGAAATATCCGGTCAATCCCTTCCATCCAAACCCTGAAAGGCTGGCTGGCCGCTGCCGGCCTCACTTCTGTCGAGGTAGCGGATATCTCCGTTACAACACCTGCCGAGCAACGGGTTACGGAATGGACGTTCGAGCAATCACTGGCAGACTTCCTGGACCCGCAAAATCCCAACCTGACCATTGAAGGTTACCCGGCCCCCAAACGGGCAATCGTGATATGCAGCAGCAGGAATTGACCAAAGTCTGTTCCCGTATGCCAGGAGCCGCTAATCTGCTGGATTGAGCTTTCGGGACTCTGCTATAATTACCACGAAAATACAAAATACGCACCCGCAGGAGGAATGACATGCCTTTACGAATTGGTGATGAAGCGCCGAATTTCAGTGTAGAAACCACAGAGGGGACGATCGACTTCCATGACTGGATTGGTCACGGCTATGCCATCCTGTTTTCCCATCCCAAGGACTTTACCCCGGTCTGCACGACGGAACTGGGTTACATGGCCGGACTCAAGCCGGAATTCGATAAACGCAACTGCAAAATTATCGGCCTGAGCATCGATTCGGTCGATGATCATAACGCCTGGTTGAGCGATATCGAGGAAACCCAGGGTCATGCGATCAACTATCCGTTGATTGGCGACAGCAACCTGGAAGTGGCCAAGCTCTATGACATGATACACCCGAACGCCAGCGGCCAGGCAAGGCAGAGGACCGCGGCGGACAACGCCACGATCCGTTCCGTGTTCATTATCGGTCCGGATAAACTGATCAAACTGATCATCACCTATCCGATGAGCACCGGCAGGAATTTCGATGAGGTGCTTCGTGTGCTGGATTCCATCCAGTTGACGGCGAAGCACAAGGTGGCGACTCCTGTCAACTGGCGCAACGGCGAAGATGTCATCATCGTGCCCGCAGTCTCGGATGAGGCCGCCCGGGAGAAATTTCCGGACGGCTGGAAGGCCCCAAAAC
>JAAXHV010000642.1 GCA_012270695.1 Gammaproteobacteria bacterium
GAAGCGACCCTGGACCTGTATGCTGCCAAGCCGATGGAGGGAACACCGTATGCCTTGAAAAAGGCCATGTTGTTGTCTCCGCTTGGGGCGCCCTGCACCCCTCCTCCATGGGGCGGTCTGACCGCGGTGGACTTGAGCAACGCAACGATCAGGTGGGACGTAACATTAGGATCCATTGAAAAGTGGTTGCCCATCCCTGTGCCCCTGAACCTGGGCATTCCCGGTATGGGCGGACCTATCATCACGGCAGGCGGACTCATCTTTATCGCCGCGACCTTCGATCAAAACTTCCGCGCCTTTGACATAGATAACGGGGAAGAGCTTTGGCGTTACAGATTACCTGCCGGATCGCAAACCACACCGATCACCTACAGCGTCAATGATCGCCAGTACGTCGTGCTGACTTCAGGCGGCCACGGACAGGTTAACAACAAACGCGGCGACTACGTACTGGCGTTCGCTCTGCCTGACAGGAGATACTGATTTTTTGAAAACCCTGAACCGGCTGGGCGAAGCAACATGGATTTTCAGCTAAAATCAGGACAGGATTGAAACATGATCATGCGCAACATTGACAGGATATTCATTCTCAGCGGCGCCTTGTTCGCAGTGTTCGGCTTGTGCCTGGGCTTATGGATGGTCGCGGTAAATAACTTTGTTTATAGTAAAATCCATGCTCACATCAACCTGCTTGGCTGGGTCACCCTGGCGATTTATGGCATTGTTTATAAAATCTACCCGGCCATGAAAAACAGCTCTCTTGCCCTGAGCCATCTTGTTTGTTCCGTAGCCGGAGTCATTTTTATGAATTTGGGTTGGTGGATGTTTTTGCAAAACATACTGGTCGGGACAAAAACCCTGGTCGTTATTTTCCGTGGCGGCTCAGCTCTCGGTATTATCGGTATCGTGTTGTTTTTGATTATCTTCTGGCTGAACGGTAAGGACAAACCAGAGGCAAGCTGACTGTTTCTCTGCCAGTTGAGGGCTATTCCATGCCGACTGTCATGATTACCGGCGCCAATCGCGGGCTCGGACTGGAATTCGTGCGTCAATACCTGAATGACGACTGGCGTGTCATCGCCACATGCAGAAGGCCGGAACAGGCCGATGAACTACAGGTTATTAAAGCAAACAATACCGGGAAGATTGAAATTTATCCCCTGGAAGTGACTGATAATGATGCTATCGATGAACTTGCCGAACAGCTTGAAGGGATAGCCATAGACATTTTTATTCAAAATGCCGGTATCGATATGGATGATGGTTTTCGCCAGACCGATTTTGAAGAGCGCTTGCGGATATTTCGTATCAATGCACTCTCGGTTTTGAAAATGGCCGAGGCATTTATCGATCATATTGCCGCCAGCGAACAGAAAAAACTGGTTTACATCTCCAGCCTGAAGGCCTCCACTACAGTATCGGCCGGACATACGGGCGGTGGACAATATTGTTACCGGGCCAGCAAGGCTGCCGGTAATTCAATCATAAAAGCCCTGTCGTTTGACCTGGCCGCACAGGGAGTGACTACCGCGGCAATCAGCCCCGGCTGGGTTCGTACGGATATGGGTGGACCGCATGCGCCACTGACGCCGGAGGTGAGCGTGACACGGGTCCGGCGGGTAATCGATGATCTGTCCATAGACTATTCGGGTGGGTTTTTCAACCAGGATGGCGAACCAAACCCCTGGTAATATGTGTTGTGACCATTGAATAGCGACAAACGGAAAAATAGCATCTTTTTCGGCTGGTGGGTCGTATCGGCAGCCGTGACCGGCATGGCGCTCAGCGTTGCGCCCATCGTGATACTGTCACTCGGATTATTCATGAAACCCCTGTCAGCTGAGTTTGGCTGGGAACGGGGCGATATTTCCCTGGCAATTACCCTGACGGCTCTATCGCTTTCCCTGGCCATGCCTGTAGCCGGTCGCCTGGTGGACCGTTTCGGTCCGAAACGGATTCTGTATCCGTCAATTCTACTCCTGGGATGTATTGTCGCCTCACTCTACTTCCTGTCGGACTCAATCCTGCATCTCTATCTCAGCTTTATTTGCATGGGGATAGCCGGTTCCGGAACAGGCGGCGTTGCCTACGCAAAAGTAGTCACCAACTGGTTCAGCCGCAGGCGCGGCCTTGCCCTGGGAATGACCATGGCAGGGGTCGGCCTGGGCAATGCGATTATCGCGCCCTATTCACAATTCCTGATTGAATCCATGGGTTGGCGGCTGGCATACGTCGGACTGGCCGTCACTATGGTAGTAATCACAATGCCGCTGATATGGCTGCTGTTAAGGGAAACGCCCGAGGAAATGGGNNGTGGGCGTGAACGGGCTTGGTATCCACCTGGTACCCATGCTGACTGATTGGGGTATGGCTGCAGCAACGGCAGCGTTGGTGTATTCGGTGAGCGGCATTTGCACAATTATCGGCCGCGTCGGCGCCGGCTACCTGGCCGATCGTTTTTTCGCGCCTTATGTTGCCATCGCATTTTCAGCGTGCGCGGTCTGCTCCATTATATTGTTACTGGCAGGTGTGGCAGGACCGGCCGCATTTCTGATAGGAATTACCCTGGGACTGGGCAGTGGCGGAAACCCGAATATCATCGCTTATTTAACCAGCCGTTATTTTGGCGCGCGTTCTTACGGCGAACTTTACGGTTTTATCTACGGCATACATATAATCGGTTCCGGTTTAAGTCCGTTGGGACTGGGGTTGGGTTATGACATGATGGGGTCTTACACGGGCGTCCTGCTTGTTTATGGAAGCCTGGTCATGGCGTCTGCGTGCCTGCTGCTGTTGCTAAGGGATTACCCGAATTGGAACATTAATAAATAGCTATGGGATTCACCACCATCTGGGCCGCCCCTACAAACCTGGGTTGTCCCAATACAAAAAGGAATTCAGAGACCTGATCCGCCGCCAAATCCAAGGTCCAAACCCCTTCAAGGATATAGACGCCGTTTTTAGCCAACAGGACCTGGTGTACTGCAGAACCGGGCGCGCCACCTTTTCCATCCCAGGCTTCGAGGCCGGCATTGTCCGCCCCTACGGCAACGACACCCAGTCCGGCAAGGTATTCCGCTCCTTCGGCATTCAACCCCGGCCAACCCTGCCATAGCCAGGCCTCAGCCCCCTTGTCATAATGTTTCATCCAGGCTCCGTGTAACAAAACCACATCTCCTTTTTCGATACCTATTCCCTGACGTTTGGCGGCGCCCTCAATTTCTTTGCGACCATAAGCAGTGCCCGCCGGTACAATTTCATGGCCAAGGAAAGCGGCCAGGTCCAGCAATACCCCTCGGGTAACTATGGGAGGTATGGCGTGTGTACCATATTTAAGTAAGCCGGAAGGTCGAACAAAATCACTCGCATGGACACCGTTGTAATAACGGTGATTGATCCCTGCATGACCCAGGCCGTCGATCTGCGTCCCCATGCCCAACCAGACAATCATCATGTCATCATTTGCCGTGGCCTGTAACGGGCCGGCTGGCGTCCCCGTACCATCACCCGGATGCATAATGTGCATCTGAAAGGAACGGAACGGCGGCGCAGGCGTGTCGACGCCGGTATCGATGGCCAGGGACATGCTTTTCCCCTGTTTGACAAGCCTGTTCGCCTGGAGTGTTTTGTGCGCTGAGAGATTATTGGCCGCGCCAATCGTATCGGCAGCGCCATATTTGGAAGGAAACCACTGATCCTTCCCGGTCGTAAGCGCAGATAACACCGCTAACAACAACCCCAGAAACAAAACCAGCCAACGACACATAATCGTTACTCCAGTACGACTACGAAAGATACCAACTGTTTACCGCGCCCCCATCAACGATGAGCGACTGTCCCGTCATATAACTCGAATCATTCGAGGCGAGGAAAACAACGGCATTTGCCACTTCGCCCGGTGTCCCGACCCTCCCCATGGGGATTTTACGAATCCTGTTTCGCATACTTTCACTCTGTTGAAGTTCAATCGTCTCTGACGTGGCAATCGGTCCCGGGCTGACTGCATTCACACGGACATTATACGCTGCCCATTCGACTGCCATTTGTCTGGTCAGATTAACCACCGCCGCTTTACTTGGGCCAAATGACCCATAACCCGGGATACACCTGTGTGCGGATGCGCCAGTGATGTTGATGATGTTACCTTTACATGATTTTATCATTGAGCGTATTGCCGCCACGCTGCAAAGAAATACCCCTTTGAGGTTAGTGGCAACGACCTTATCCCAGTCTTCTTCTGAGGTCTCAATCAATGTGCCGTAACAGAGGGCGCCGGCATTATTAACCAGCAAATCTATCGATCCGAATTCCTTTTCGGTATCCCTGATCAACCTGTTTACAGAAGCCTGTTTTGTAATATCCGCAACAACGGGTACAGCTCTGCAACCCATCTGTTCGACTTCATTTACAGTATTTTCCAGGCTCTCCCGATCTCTCCTGCCGACAATTGCGACATTAGCGCCTTCTCTCGCTAATGCGAGTGTGATAGCGCGGCCTATCCCCCTGCCACCCCCCGTCACTATTGCGTTGCAACCTGTAAGCCTCATTGGTCCCGTGGTCAGGGTCAGTTGCTGTGACCGGGCTGTTAATCGGATAGTCCGGCGCTGAGCTCTGCCAATTTCATCACGCCGCGTTTGGTCTTCTGCGGAAATAAATCACCCAAATTCCATGGAAAATAGTGGTGCACCCAGCCATGTAATACTGATACATAGGTATTAAATGAGTTGAGCAACTCCTTGTAATCATCCTTGGTCTCGAGGGAATCCAGCGCACCAACTACATCCTGTGCGAATTCCCATACTTTTGCCAAACCACAATACCCCAGGAATTCAGAACCAACCGGGAGATACAGTCTTGCCATAATCTTCATGTGCTCAAGGGAAAAACTCTCTTCCTCCGCAACCAGCAGGAGATTGTTGGCGTTGTAGAAAGCTAGCGCCCGGCAATCCCCCTCCGCAAACACTAAAGTCGTAAAGTTCTGGTCGTATGAACCCGCCCGACTATCGATGATCTGGTAATGAAATATCTTTAACACCTCTTCGGGAGGCGCAGCTTGAATTGCTGTGGTCTCCGAATCAATTTTTTCACAGACTTTTTTCCAATTCATCATAGTTCCCCCTGTTCTTTCGCCCTGTATACGACAGGAATGATCTCTTTTGTACGGTATATTGCGTTCCATTCGGCTTCACCCGCCTGGCGTAACTTATCCATGTCTTCTTTCCTGACCTGTGCAATTGTCGGGTAACTCATAGGCTCGGTGATTTCCCCATATTTCGCCATAATCGATCCAACTTTGCCGAACGTTACGAAAACAAAAATACGACCGATGTCTGCTTCAACGAGGTCTTCCATTGTTAAATCCATATACCGTTGTTTCGGAAACTCTGTTAGTCGCAAGTTCATGATGTACAACAACCTGCCGGATACCACACCGTGGCTTTGGATACCTTCCAAAGGGCAGTTGTCCAAAAAATAATGATAGTAATCCTGGTTATACGGGAGCGGCTCAGACACCACGGAAATACCCAGTGTCGGCCACTCCATTTCTAATAAATGGGGCATGTTTATCCCTCCATTACATTTTCAAAA
>JAAXHV010000643.1 GCA_012270695.1 Gammaproteobacteria bacterium
GGCAGGGACAGGCAGCCCACCCCCAACGCCAGCAGGAGCGAATTGACGACGTACTCTGCGAGCACCGTGTCATAAAGGTGTTGCCACACGTCGCCGCTGGACAGGAAAACCGATGCCGCTATGACGATGACAGGCAGCAACAACACCGCGGCCGCGAGGATGGTCAGGGCTATCCAGGGGGGTAAGCGCCAGAACCGAAACGTGTCAGCCTGCATATCTCAGGCCAGTTAGGCTACTTCCAGCCGGCTCGGTCCATGGCGCGTACGGCGGCCTGGTTGTTTTCACCCAGCACTGCCAGGTTCAGACTGTCGGCCTTGAACGCACCCCAGGATTGCAGGATGCTGTCTCCGGCTACACCTTCCCGGACGGGAAATTCATGGTTCGTTTTCCCGTACCACTCCTGGGCCGGGATGCCGACCAGGAATTCCAGCAAGCGGACTGCGGCGGACTTGTGCCGCGCCGACCTCGTGACGCCGGCACCGCTGACGTTGACATGGGCGCCTCTTCCTTGCTGGTTCGGCCAGAACAACGCGACCCTGTTTGCCGCGGCGGCCTCAGTGTCGATATCCGAGTTCAGCATGCCTGCCAGGTAGTAGGTGTTGATCAGCGCCAAGTTGCATTGCCCTGCAGCCACTGCCTTGATCTGGTCGCGGTCCCCGCCTTTAGGGTCCCTGGCGAAATTGCCGACCAGTCCACTGATCCATCTCTCCGTTTGTTCCGCGCCGTGGTGGGCAAGCATGGAAGCAACCAGCGACTGGTTATAGATGTTGTCCGAGGAACGCACGCAAAGCTGTTTGTGCCAGACGGGGTCGGCCAGTGCTTCGTAGGTGGAAAGCTGCGCCGGTTCGATCCTCGTCCTGGAGTACACTATCACCCGCGCCCTGATCGACAGACCGTACCAGTACCCCTGAGGATCGCGATAGTTTTCCGGCACCGCTTCATTGAGATGCGCGGAGATGATTGCCTGCAGCAGGCCTTGCTCCTTCGCCCGGTACAGACGTCCGGCGTCCACGGTCAGCAACAGGTCCGCCGGTGAGTTTTCACCCTCGAGCTCCAGGCGCTTTATCAACGCATCCGCCTTGCCCGTAACCAGGTTGACCCTGATCCCCGTCTCGTTCGTGAATTCATCGAACAATGGTTTAATCAGGGCCTCCTTGCGGCCGGAGTAAACGTTGACCTCTTCTGCCAGCCCTGTCTGCAGAGTCAGGAGCAGGGTAAACAAAAGAGGTATATATTTCATTTTGTTCCTCGTCTTAAAAAAAGGGCGTAGCTGAATATACGCCCCTGCTCCGAATACGACAAGAGCATAAGGAAATAAAGGGGTCAGGTCGCACATTGCACATACCAGAGCAATGGGTGTAAACCTGTAACAAGCCCCTGGATGTGCAATGTGCGACCTGACC
>JAAXHV010000644.1 GCA_012270695.1 Gammaproteobacteria bacterium
AGGTTCACACTGGTCGTCGTTTTTCCGACCCCGCCTTTCTGGTTCGCGACCGCCATGATCCTGGCATCTATTTTGCTGAATTCGCTCATTAACTGATTCGGACCAAACCCTGTTTTTCATCGATCCAGGAGCACCAGACTTCTGTGCGCGTCCATACCGGGGACATGCAATTCCTCCACCGTGATGGATATAACCCTGTCCGCCACTTCCTGTAATTCCGTATCCGGTACCTTGCCCTTCATTGCCAGCAGACGGGTTCCCGGCTGATATAAATGCTCCACGGCGCTGTAATAATCGGACAGGGAGCCGAATGCCCTGGAAATAATGGATGAATAAGAACAGGAAGACAAGAATTTCTCTGCCCGGGAGTGGACGATCTCGACATTCCCGGTCTTCATTTCAAACAGGAGCTGTCGCAGAAACCGCACTTTCTTGCCACTGGAATCCAGCAAGGTCCATTCCACGTCCGGCTGTGCCAGGGCCAGGATGAAACCGGGCAGGCCCGCGCCAGTACCTATGTCGAGACAACGATTTCCCCGGATATAAGGCAGCGCGGCAAGGCTGTCCAGCACGTGGGCATGAATCATGCGGCTTTTATCGCGCACTCCCGTCAGGTTGTAAGCCCGATTCCATTTAGCAAGCAAATCGATATATTGAAGATATTCCTCGCAGGGACAGAAGTCCGGATCCAGACCCAGTTCCGTCAGGCCTCGTTGCAGGTTGTGGACAAGCTGGTCTTCGCTCAATGACATAAACCGGGTCAAATTTTTTCCATAATATCATCCGTGCCCGGCTGACGACATGCCGGGACTTACCCGGCCATCGTACCGGTCACTTCGTTCGTTTCCTGCCGCTTGCTATGTGTTTTACGGTGGCTCCACACCTCTTTATATAGACGATATTGCAGTTCTGCTCATGGACCCAGGGCACCGATTGGAAGCACACCTATGCCATCTTCACGCACGTATCCATATCCATCCGATACGATCACCCCAAGCGCCGACGGTTTGCCGCACCGGTCCAAGTCCACCCGCTCGACAAACTTCAACAGGTTGGCAGCACCTTCATCAACGCGAGCCGCCCCCAGCTTGACCTCAAAAGCCGCCCAGCGTCCATCTCCGGATTGTATGATGGCATCCACTTCCAAACCCGTATTGTCACGGTATTGCAGCACTTCAGCTTCGGCAGCCTGGGCGTAAATGCGCAGGTCGCGAATCACCATGGATTCAAAAAGCAATCCGAGCAGGTTGAGATCTTTCAACAAACGCTCAGGGTTCGCGCGCAGTGCCGC
>JAAXHV010000645.1 GCA_012270695.1 Gammaproteobacteria bacterium
GTGGAGCATCCGCTCAGCGTCAGTGTCAACCTGGATTACAAGAGCCGCTACCTGTTTTCCGGTATTCCTTTTTCAACCGGCTCGGTATTGCAGCCTGGTATCGCACTTGGCTATAAGGGTTTTACTGTTAATGCCTATGCCAGTTATGACGCAAACACCGATGAGGTAAACGAAGGAGGTTTTTTTTCCAGCTATTACTTTCAATACAATGATTCGACAGGAGTCTATGTCGGTGTCGCGAATTTCAATTACAAGAACTTCACGGAAGTGGGAAAGTGGGACTCGACTTACGAATTTAATGCCGGGCTCGTAACCAGTCTTCCGGGGAACCCCGAATTGCATTACGCTCGTGATTTCTCACTTACGGAAGATGGGCAGACTATACGTCTTGCCTTATCCCATGAGGTGCCTGTCGGCGCAGTTACTTTCACGGGTTCCGGTAACGTCGTATACAACGATGAGTACTACCGTCTCGGCTCCAATCTAAGCCATTTCGACCTGAGCCTGTCGATGACAGCGCCGGTGGGGCGCTTCACCCTGACACCCATGGTTACCTATCAGCATGGTATTGCGGATGATTTCGAAAATTACCTGGTGGGCATTCTGATGCTTCGGGGGGAATTCTAGATGAAGAGACAGCCTCAGTCCGGATAACGTATAAAAGGAGTGTGAACATGACTCTTGACCGGAATACAAAGGCACTGGTAACGGGGGCCTCGAGCGGTATCGGTGAAGCTACGGCTCGTGCGCTTCGAGCCAAAGGTGTCAGGGTGTATGCCGCAGCACGAAGACTTGACCGGCTGAAGAAACTGGCCGAGGAAACCGGCTGCATACCCGTACAACTCGACGTACGTGATCGCGAGGCCGTTATGGCCTTTGGTAAGGAACAACCGGTAGATATCCTGGTGAACAACGCAGGTCTTGGCCGCGCGCTTGGAGCGATGTGGACAGCCGGGCTCGAAGACATCGAAACCACAGTGGACACCAACGTGACTGCAGCCCTCATCATGATCAAGGCGGTATTGCCGGGCATGATTGAACGGGGCCGGGGACATATCGTGAACGTGAGTTCGGTAACGGCGTTATATCCGTTACCGATGGCCCTGTATGGAGCCACCAAAGGAGCCATACACAAGTTGTGCCGTGACCTGCGGCAGGAGCTGCAGGGCGCCGGTATACGCGTTACCGAGATCAGCCCGGGGAGGGTGATCAGCGAGTTCTACAATGTGGCGGTCGACGACGACGAACAACGGCAAAAAATCACCGAAACACACTGCGAAGATTTGCTGGCGTCCGACATCGCCCATGCAATCGTTTACTGTGTGGACGCCCCCTGGCGGGTGAATGTCAGTCAGATGGAGATCGTGCCGACGGAACAGACCTATGGGGGGGCACAGTTCGTGCCTTTCAAGGGGCGGGACTCATAATGATCTATAATAATCTGGTCAGTTGAAAACCCGGGGAAACCAGTGACCAATACTTCATTGCCTGAAAAGTTCGCTCACCTGGAAGAGTATGTCGAAGAATGGTCCATAAGAGATGAAGAAGGCCGCTACCTGAAACGTCATAACTCAACGCTTGAGGAATTAACCTCTTATTTTAATACTGTCGAACCGCTGCTTGCTGATATTTCAGCTTATCTTGATCAGTATTCACTGAAGGATCTTCCGGAAGAGTGTGAAAGACTCCTCGGCCTCGCCTTGATGTGCCAGGAATGTTTTTCCTCGGTCGTTTTATTCAAACACCCACACGTGCCAGATGTATTGCCCTGGCAACGGTTTAAAGTGAGCTCGTCGATTATTGACGAAGTGAAAAAGATACCGACACAACAACAAGCCCGGATTTCTCACCGGGTGAGAAATCCGGGCTAGAGTAACGCATACAGGAGGATTATCTTGGCCATCGGTAAAAGTATGCATATCAAGGTTGATGAGGGAGACCTTATTAACCGACATGTTCACTACTCAGAGGCGCCATTCCCTGATTCTGACGGCAAAGATGCGCCACCCTGGGATTTTAAACCTGTCCTGGCAGCTCCTCTGCATTCGCGGGAAGCCTATGAGGCAGAGCGGGATAAAATTTTCAGGAAACGTTGGATCAATATTGCGCGTGAATGGGAAGTGCTTGAACCGGGCAGTTACATTATCAAAAATATTCATGTGCTCGGCGCTTCCATTATTGTGACGCGCGGGGCTGATGGTGTCATTCGGTGTTTCCATAATGTCTGTCCCCACCGCGGCAACCAGTTATTTGATCCGAACAAACGACCCTGTCAGGGGCGTGTCCGTACAATAATGTGTGCCTTCCATGGCTGGACGTTTGACCTGGAAGGCAGGTGTCTGAAAATATCTGATGAGGGAAAATTCTACGACCTGAACAGGGACAAGATCTCCATGATGAAAATTCATACCGATACGTGGAAAGGACAGATATTCGTGAACCTCTCAGAACAACCAACCGAGACCCTTGAAGAATGGCTGGGCGATTTTGGTAGAGAGCTCAGTCACTATGACTGGGGTCGATTTGAAGTGGCGGCTAAGTGGGAAGCAGAGGTTCATGTCAATTACAAAGTCTTTATTGACGCTTTTCAGGAAACCTACCACGTCAGTTTTATCCACCGCAGTTCATTTACCGGCGAGGTCGAAGAGGATACCGATCCCTATTTCAACCTGAAATATATGCGTTTTTTCGGGCCTCATAAAGCTCTGGCGGTACCCAGTCGCGGGTCTCCGGAGACGGACGTTCGTCAGAGGGTTATCAAACAGGATGGCGAGAACGTACGGCAGGGCATTAACCTGGACGGGATTGAGGACTGGGGTTTCGATATCGATGTTGTCTTTCCGAATTTTTTCTACAACATGCTGAACAACCAGTATTTCACCCATAACTTCTGGCCGGTTGGTCCTCACAAGACCCATTGGGAGTGCCACCTTTATTTACCCAGGACGGACAAAGCGAGTGACCTGATTACCCGGGAAAGAGAAAAGTGTTTGTTACGGGATGCCATCAATGAAGATCTTTCGACGAATGAAGCGACTCAGGTGTCATTAAATAGTGGACACATCAAGTACCTGCATTACTCGGAACAGGAAACCTCGTTGCGTCACCACTATTACTACATGCAACAATTTACCAAATAAGAACAGGTGCAAACATGAGCGTTAAACGACCCAGCAGAGAAGACATGGTTGATATTGCCGAATACTATGGCATGAGCATCAGTGATTCAGAGTTAGGAGAGTATCAACAATTGTTGACGGACTCATTGGCTTCCTATGACAGGATCGATGAACTGGAAGCGCCGGTATTGGTCAGCGAATATCAACGGGACAAGGGCAGCGCAGCCGACCCGAAGGACAACCCGCACAACGCCTGGTATTGGAAGACGGTGATCGAGGGTTCAAGAGAGGGGCTATTGAAAGGAAAATCCTGTGCGATTAAAGACAATATCTGTATTGCGGGTGTGCCGATGATGAACGGCTCCCGCGCTGTGGAAGGGTATATCCCTGATAATGACGCCACTGTTGTTACACGCATTCTTGCTGCGGGTGGCACCATCCTGGGCAAGTCAACCTGTGAGGATCTTTGCCTGTCCGGTTCCAGTTTTACTTCGATGCCCTATCCCGTTACCAATCCCCATGATCCGGGACGTTCAGCCGGCGGTTCGTCCAGTGGCAGTGCTGTACTGGTATCCATAGGTGCGGTGGACATGGCGCTTGGTGGTGACCAGGGGGGTTCCATACGTATGCCGGCATCCTGGACCGGTGTTTATGGTCTCAAACCCACCCACGGTCTGGTCCCCTATACCGGTGTATTCCCGATCGAATTGACACTCGACCACTGCGGTCCCATGGCAGGCACGGTTGAGGATGTTGCACTGTTGCTTTCCGTGATCGCAGGTGAAGACGGTCATGATCCCCGCCAGATCAACGTGGTGAAACAGGATTATATGGCGGCCCTTGATCAGGGAATAGAAGGTCTCAGGATCGGCGTGTTAAAAGAAGGTTTTGCACGGCCGGAAAGTGAAGCCGTCGTTGATGCGAAAGTCCGCGAGTCTGTAGCAAAACTGGAAGCGCTTGGCGCCAGTGCAAAGGAGATATCCATTCCCATGCACCTGGATGGTCCGCATATCTGGAATGGCATCGGTTTTGAAGGCGCCACCCTGATGATGAAAGGTGGATCGCAAGGCAGCAGTTGGAACGGCCACTACCTGGCGAGTCTGGCGGAGTACTACGGCAGACAATGGCGTGAGCGGGTGGATGAGTTATCCAAGACCACCAAATTCGTCATGTTGGCCGGTGAATATATGCAAAGACAGCAACCCGGCGTCTACTATGCCAAGGCTCAGAACCTGGGCAATCTGATGCGCGCGAAATACGATGAGGCACTGGCTGATGTTGATCTCATTGTCATGCCTACCACCGC
>JAAXHV010000646.1 GCA_012270695.1 Gammaproteobacteria bacterium
ACCAACTGCGCCAGGAACGTCCTGGCAGGCACGATGATCGGTTTGTAGTGTTCAAAACAATCCCGTTCCACGTACCCCAGGTCAAACGCCAGTTGGAAGGCGTGTTCGGTGCCCGTTTGTGACTGGAACAGGGCAAGGGATTCAGACAACCTGGCCTTACCGCTGGTTTTTACCTCTACCATGAACCAGGGTTGCTGATCGCGGGTAACCAGGAAATCCACTTCGCGCTTTTCCTTATCCCTGATGAAGTGTAGATCGAAATTACCATGGCCGCTTTGAGTCCACCAGTGGACCGCCTTTAACAGGGCGCTTGCTACGAGGTTTTCTGCCCGGGCGCCCGGCTCATCCACCTGTGACCAGTCCCACAGGTAGTATTTGGGTTCCTTGCGCAGGGCACGTGTGACGTTCTTGTACCAGGGTCGGACACTAAAACAGTAATACAGGGATTCCAGGGTCGCGATCCAACGTCTGATAGTGTCGACTGACACCCGAATCTCGCCAGCCAGTTTAGTGAAGCTGGTCAGTTGCCCAATCCGGTTGCGCAAAACCACTGCCAGCATCTCAACCTGTCCCAATTCCTGGATTCGGGTCAGATCGCGTAAATCTTCCCGGAAAAGTTGTTCCGTACGCAATTTTCTCCAGCGTGTATAGAAACGTTGCTCAGACTTCAGGAAGGGCTCAGGAAAACCACCAAACCGCCAGAGGCCGCGCCACAGGTCTTCATCAACGTGGCCAGGCATTTGGAGTAGCGCCTCCCCAGCCGCTGACCTGGCACATTCTGCTACGGATAGCGGATGCAGCGTATAGGGAAAGTAACGCCCCATCAGGCTGTCACCAGCACGCCTGAACGCATCAAGGTGGGCGCTACCCGTGACCAGTATGTGAACCCGATTTTCGTATTCATCAAAAAAGCCTTTGAGAAAATTTCGCCAGTGCTGGTACTTGTGCAGCTCATCAAAGGCGCAGAACGGCGTCTCGGCCAGCATCCGGTCCAATCCAAGTCGTCCGGCAATTTCTTCGGGCCCATCCAGGATTGTCATTCGGTGATCAGGGTTATCCCAATTGAAGTAACCGCTTGCCGGGAACAGGTCACGAAGATGCCGCGCAACGGTCGTTTTCCCCACCTGCCTGGGCCCAGACAAGAACAACATCTGCCGGTTTTTCAGGTAGTGTTCCCGCAATTCGTCAAGTAAATAACGTTGCATGACTAAACAGAGTATCATCGTAAAAAAGTCGTGACTATTTTACGATGATACGATAGTTTGTCAACTACTCATCCGAGCATGAAGGACGCTACCGGAATCTTATACTTGTCACCTTGTTGGTTTCTGGAAGCGGGAAAGTGTCATGCGTTGCGTAGCCAGGTATTCACAATGAACCGGAATCAGTGTTCATTTTCACCGGAATACGCACTGTGATGAAATTTGGAGATATACTTATCCCCTATGAGCACGATTGACCTGTATCAGGTACTACGACAGATCCCGAACGTCACCGACGATCAAGCCAAGCAGGCCGCAACCGGCGCGCTCCAACAAGCCCGGTTAAGCAAGATCGAAGCGGATATTGCTGAGCTTAAGGTCTTTGTCCGGATCATGTTAGCCTTGCAGCTCCTGATCCTGGGCCTGTTGCTGGTGCCCTTGATCCCCTGATCCTGGGCCCGGCCATTAGCAGGGAAGAGCATCAGTCAGAGGAGTGGGACTCCAAGGCTCTGTAGCAGGCCTCGCGAGCACCGTCCCCGGAGAACACTTTCATCATTTCCCATTTAATGCTGGACCTAGAGGAGCTTGATCCAGAGGATGTTTCTGAGAACTTGGTTTCGGGTGAGCCAACCTGAATTCGCCAATGAGTGTCGTATTTCTTCTTAAAAAACCCAAGCCCAAGAACCCCCCTTTCTCCTGAATCCCGATAGCAACGCACAATTGCCCGATTCAGGCGATTCCGGGGCGGTACTGGAGGGAAAAATTAATACCCCAAGGCCTTTCTCGCATCAGGCGCAATAAAGTCGGTTCCCTCTGCAATGTGCTGCAGGTGGGCGGAGACGCACTCCCACGTGTCTGAGGCCTCACTTTTCTGGCACTCACCCGCTATCTCAAAGATTGCGTCTTTCGTAACCTTTGTGATGAACAGCAGGGAATCGTTCGGTAGCTTGAGGCGTTCCTGGCAGTCCGATGCCAACGTCAACGGTGCGATAAGCAAGCAGATTGTCAGTGTTATCGTTTTCATCATCATCTCTCCGAACGTGTTCCCCTAAGCTGAAAGCAGGACGGTCCAGAAAAACACCTTTCCTGAACTGCTGAAAGTCCCCAATGCGCTGCAGAGGGCTGGTGTATTCGTTATTGACAAAATCACCGGTCAGCCAATAGACCCATTCATGGAAGGTATGATAATGATTTCGTCCACCCGGCGCGCCTATAGGCACCCAGATGATCACCAGGTGGTCTCCTGTGTCCTTCACCATCCGCCACGGCGCAACTCCGTCGCGATAAGGTCAGGGCATGCACATATTCTGTGAACCCGGATCATCTGTGTTAATCTTTGGACACTCAAGTTATCGGGAGGAACATCGTGTTGGTATCTGTTTATTGTAACGACGCGCAAGGTGGCGCAGAAGCGAGGCAAAGCAAATTGGCTCAGCATCTTCGACACATTGAGACAATAGAGGACAAGCTAAAGGCGGCAG
>JAAXHV010000647.1 GCA_012270695.1 Gammaproteobacteria bacterium
CCAGAAACAATGCCCGGCAAGTATTTGTCCTGGTGCTCTTCAGTCCCGAGCTGTTGAAGAATTTCTGCGGCTGTACAATTCGCTAAAATAAAAGCCGCAGTTGGCGTACACGCCCTTGCAATCTCTTCCACTGCGACGGCAGCATGTAAAATTGTTGCACCACTCCCGCCAAATTTTTGCTTTACTGTAATTCCAGTAAGACCGTTTTCTGCAAGAATTTTAAGGTTTTCTAACGGCGCTTTGCCATGCCTGTCCCAATGTGCGGCTTTCTTTCGAAAATGGTCGTCTGCCAATTGTCTTGCCATACGGCGTAACATGTCGAGTTCGTTATGAAGTTCTTTATCCATCGTAATATTCATATAAAAAAGTTATGAAAAAGAAGAACAGATTAGCAAAATGTTAAAGATAGACTATCATTTGGTCAAATTCCAACTTATCCATAACAATATTGATTCCGACAAAACTCATCATAATGAAGAACGTCGATCAGCTATTGCGCGAGGCAGGCAGTGAGCTGGCGCATATTTGCAGGATGCAAGTCTATATTACCGACCGATCTTATCGCGAAGACCAGAATCCGTTGGCCGAACTTCGCTACTTATGGGATAGATATGCCCCGCAAATGGATGATTATATATCACGGGCAATCAACCCTTCGTCAGCCCCGGCTTATGGTGTCCCGGGTGAAGGGCAACGATGAGCGCAGGTTAAAATTTTCCAGCCGATTTGATCAGGCAAACAGGCTGCCGGGGTCCAGCGCCTGTTTGAGCCTGCTGCGCAGTTCTGTCATGCCGGCGTTATCATAGCTTGCCAATGCACGATCCAGGTAACCGGTGCTGATATGGCTAACGCCGAATCCCCGTTTTGCCATCGCATCGATGAGTGCGTTAAGACACGCTATCGCCCTGGGCTCAGCCTCAGTTTGATAGGGTAAGTAGACCCGTTGTATGACGGAGCGCCAGCCGACCGCGTACTCCGTCAGGTAATCAAACCCGCTGTTGCGGACCGTGTCGCTGGCCAGTTTATTCATCTTCAATACCTGCCGGCCGTCGATCGGGGAAACAAACCCGGCATACAGCTGCGCTTTGCCGGACCAGTTGTTCAGGTTATTGAACTCCGCCGAGGGCCGGCCGCGCATCATGCTCTCCCTGGCGGCAAATACCGGATCAGCCGCCCGGGTTTTCAAGTCGAGCACGGCGGAATCCTGTATGCCGGTGAACGCGTTTTGTACCATGGGCCACAGCACATCGACGTTGGGAGGGGTGTTATACAAGGCGCCATACAAGGTCCACAGGCCCAGGCCATGAGCCGCTGCCAGCCGTTTCGTATCGACTATTTTGCCGTCGGCATAATCATCGCGCGCTGCGAAAGGACTCGCGTCCAGCAGCGGGTTGCTGATAACGACCGTGTTCGGAATGATCACGTTGACCTTGAATGAACGCAATATTTCCACCGCCTGGGCAAGATCGCTGTTGCTCTTGAGGATCACTGCGAACGGCTGGTACGCGGGCGGGGCCGGCATCAGCCATACGCCCATTTTGGTCATGATACCGAGGTTGGATTGCGTAAACAGGCCGTCAAGATAGGGACCGTAAGCNNTACTTCGCCAGTTGCCAGGTATTGCTCTTCGGCATGGCCCCCATCCCCAGCCTGACCAGCTCGCCGTCTGCCAGCATGATTTCCATACCACACTGCATCATCGTATGATCGCCGTAGGCGGTATAGCCGAACTCCCGGGCGGCGATGCTGCCGGCGACGGAATTCAGTCCGTTCCGGTCGCAGTCCACCCAAAGTCCGGTGTTGTTTTCCTGCAGGTAGTCATTCAGTTGCGTATAACTCACGCCCGGTTCAACCAGCGCGTAAGCGCCTTTGACATTGACCTCCACGATCTTGTTCATGCGGGATTGGTCGATGACCAGGATATCCTTTTCCGTTGCCGAACCGACAATACCTCCGTTTGCGGTCTTGTTGGGCAGGACCCATATCGATACACTACTCTCAGCAGCTACAGACAGTACCGCTCGCAACTGGTCCACGTCCTCAGGCAGCGCTACGCCGACCGGCGTCTTGCCGAGTCGCGCATAGCCCCCTCCGGCAACCGCGTCGACGCCGGACAAAACGGCATTCCTGCCCAGTTCATTCCTCAGTTGATTTATCAGTTTCTTTGACATCTGTCCTCATAGTGTCATGCTTGTTTTACCACTGCTCGTGTTTTTTTCACCACAGAGAGCACAGAGAACACAGAGTGGATTAAAATTAATTCACTGAAGCTGCATATATACCAAGAACTAAATTTTACATTCAAGCTATCGTCCATCTTTGATTTTTTCCTCTGTGTTCTCTGTGTCCTCAGTGGTTCAGATATTTACTTTCAACCCGCCTCGTCCGCTCTTGCTGGAGGAATGTTGTGTTTGTACTTTTCCGGGTGATCCGGATCCGCGCGGAACCAGGCTTCCCGTTGGCTGTAATCTATGGATTCAGCCGGTTCGCTGTCGCGCCAGGTGAACGAACAACGACGGCAGTAAAATACGGTCCAGAGCAGTTCGTTACCTTCCCTGCCCTGGTATTCGGTGCGCAGGTGTTCAGCGCCTGCGTTGCAGCGGGGGCAGTTCATCGGCGTTCCACCTCTCTTTGCAATCGTTGAATATATTTCGCCAGTTCATCGATTTCGGCGCCTGTGGGCGGCGACACGATCTTTGCGTCACCGCCGATGGGATCCGGCGGCATGAAACTGGTTGCGTCAATGATCAGGCGATGGCCCTTCCCCGGGATTTCCGCAGCCGGATCTATGATCACCATCGGCATGTTGGGAATGACGATAATATCGCTGGCCCGGGTGCGGGTGGATAAGGCCCACATCACCTGGTTGAGGTCAAAGGGGTCGACGTCGTCGTCCACCATGATGAGGTTTTTCAGGTACATCAGGCCGTGAGGCGTCCCCAGGGCGCGCATGGCCACCGATTTGGCAAAACCGGCAAATCGGTTCTTCACTGAAATGATCCCGGTCAAACCATGCTGGTACAAGGCGTTTACTGCGACGACTTCCGGGAAGTTTTCTTGTAACTGGGCATAAATGGGCGCACAGGTGCTCAGCCCGATCAAGGTATCGTGTTCAGTCCAGCCCTTGCCGATATAAATACTTTCAAAGATGGGGTCGCTACGGTGAGAGACGGCGGTGACCTGGAACAGGGGGACATGACGAATACCGCTGTAGCTGCCCGGAAATTCTCCGAACGGTCCTTCCAGGCAGCGCCGGTTATTAACCAGTTGCGCTTCTATAACCAGTTCCGCGCCCGCGAGGATATCCAGGCCGTTGCCGGACCGGGTCAGGTCGATGGGGCTGCCCATCATCTGCGAAGCGTAGGCAAACTCCGATTCATCGTAATTGACAGGTGTGGCCGCAAACATGGCCATGGCCGGGTGGTTGCCGACCATCACCGCGATGTTGAGCGGGACATCGTCCTGTTCCGCCATCCTGATCTGTTGTGCCATATCGTGGGACGGAACGGACAACAAGGTGAAGCTGTCCGGTCCCTGTACCTGGATGCG
>JAAXHV010000648.1 GCA_012270695.1 Gammaproteobacteria bacterium
AACCTTGTCGACCAGGCCTTCAGAACTTTCACACCGGAGCAACGCGCCGAAGCTCTCCGCTGGTCGAGCAAACAGATGATCGAGGCAGGCGTTACCAGCCTGAGAGACCCGAAACGTTCGACATCGGACATAAAGGTGTACCAGGCACTGAATAGCGCCGGTGAACTTCCGTTACGGGTTTCAGCACAACGATTTATACCGTCAACTATTGGAGTTGAACAAGTCCTGGACATGTTCAGAGATGAAATACTCTACACGCCGTTGGGAAATGAACGGTTTCAAATTGATCGGGCGGGCTATTTTTACACGGATGGTGGTTATCATCGAATGAAACTCAGCGTACCCGTTAAGACAGTTCCAGGCATACCTGAAGACGGAGGTCAGTATTTCGAAAAAGAGCAGTCGCAGGAATCCCTGGAGAAGATCGTCGTTGGTATGTCAAGAATGGGTTTTACCGGCAGTATTATGGCTGCTGGCGATGCCGCCCTGGAACTGGCCCTCAGGGCTCTGGAAAAGGCAGACGACGAAGTCGGCATCAGTGACAAGCGTTGGGTGCTGGCCCATGTGATCTACCCGACAAGACAGCAGTTGAAAAGAATTCGGAAACTTGGCGCGATCGTCACACCGATGTGGCATCATTATTACTATTACCCAACGCAGGTGTTCTACCACGGCGAAGATTTTGCCCAAAAGACAGACCCGCTTCAGGACATGCTTGATGAAGGTGTAACGGTTGCCCAGGGAACAGATATATCCACCATTCCACTGAACTATTTTGCTGGAATTCACTTCATGGTGACACGTAACACCTGGAAGTGGGGTAAGGCCAATCCACATCAGGCAGTGTCACGCGAACAGGCCTTGCGTATGATGACCATCAATGGCGCTTTTACTACCTTTGAGGAGCACAGGAAAGGATCATTAGAAGCTGGAAAGTATGCTGATCTTGTCATTTTATCGGATGATTTGATGACTGTCCCGGGGGATGAAATTCCGCATATCAAGGTGCTTGCCACGATGGTCGGAGGAGAATTTGTTTACCAGGCTGAAAGATTTGATTAAGCAACTCAAATGACCATCACCCTCTGAAACACCCAACCAGACAGAACAAAGCAAAATGCAAGGCGTAAAGGGAAACTTCTCGTTATTCCGGCCTGATCTGATTACGGTTTTCATGGTTGAGATGTGGGAGCGTTTTGCCTTTTACGGCGGTCGGGCGGTACTTGTCCTCTTCCTTATATCACCCGCTGCTCAGAGCGGGCTGGGGCTTCCCGACGCGTCGGCAACGTCCATCTACGGCCTCTACACGGCGATGGCTCTGTTGCTCGGCTTGTTGGCAGGGTGGGTCAGCGACGCATATATCGGCGCCAGAAGCTCCGTAGCGCTCGGCGGCATACTGATTTTGACAGGAAATACCATGCTGTCTGCCGGCGCATATTTCTCCAGCGCTCCATTAGTGTATTCGGGGCTGTCTTGTGATGCGCTTGGCATCGCATTTCTCAAACCCAATGCAAGTTCTCTTGTCGCGCAATTGTATCCTGACGGCGGCGCTGAAAGAGATGCCGGTTTCCTGGTTTTTTATACAGGCATCAGCATTGGAGCCCTGGTGGGTTCCCTGGCGATTCCCCTGTTAGCCGCCCGGTTTGGCTGGTGGGCAGGATTTGCCTCAACTTCGGTCGGAATGTTGATCGGCCTTATCCAATTTTACCTGAGAAGCCATCACTTGAGGAATGTAGGTTTACCGGTCAAGGACAACGAGACGATGAAAGCAAGTCGAAAATCCATTGTCTATTCCATCTTGCTGGGCGGGGTTGCTATCCTGATGGTGTTGCAAATCGATATCAGCCTGCCAGCCCTTGTTGAAATTATTTCATGGCTGATGGTTGTTGTCGCCTTCATTTATTTTACCTATCTCGTTACTCGTCCCGACGTGGATACCCAGGCACGAAAACGCATGTTTGCTTTGATACTCCTTTGTATTGGTCTTTCGTTATACCTTGTGGGCTATCACCAAGGGGGCTCATCGCTGAATATCTTTACCGAACGATTTACCGACAGGGAAATCTGGGGATGGGAAATACCTGCCGGCGCTTTTCAGTCAATTATCCCCTTCGCATCGATCATTTTTGCGCCGGTCTTTGCCATTATGTGGGTACAACTGGGAACCAGGGGGATTGTGCCGAGTTCCATAATAAAGTTTGGGGTGGCTTTGTTATTGATGGGTTTGGGTTTTCTGATCATGACGCGTGCATCTGCCAATGCAGCTGCGATTGGAAAAGTTCTTCCCGTATGGCTGGTCTGCACATTTGTCGTACACACTATCGCAGATCTTTTTATTGCTCCAATCGGTCTCAGTGCTGCCAGCAAACTGGCGCCACCGAACAGGTTGGCACAAACAATTGGGCTTTGGTTTGTTTTTGGCGCCATCGGAAACGCGCTTTCAGGTGTCCTGGCAGGCAAAATGGATTTGACGGATGCAGCGCGACTCTCCGAGGGTTTTTACGATGTTTTCCTGATGGGCCTGTTTTCTGCCTTGGCAATGTTTGCCTTGGCTCCATTCTATCGCAGGCTTTGTGGTGGCCGGTCGCAAGTCGTATAGAAACTGATACGGGTTGTCCGTAAGTGGCCCTGCATTGGTCAGACTATTCAGTTGTGTTGTGCATCTACAACTTTATTGCAATATATGCATCAAATTTTCCACTTTGTGTTATTGAGCGAAAAGTGACACACGCGTAGCATAATTTGATAGCAACAAATTTTCCCGTGTGTTGTTAGCTATAAATCTTTACGACCGTTCCAGCGGGAACAGGGGGGAATGCAATGATGAAGTCAACAAATTTCATTACTCCATGGTATTTTCTGATACTCGTTCAAATTTGTCTGTCGGCTACGTCTCTCCAGGTATTTACGGCAGAACTGGAAGAAATAGTCGTTACTGCACAAAGGCGGGAACAAAGTCTTCAGGAAGTACCTGTCTCAGTTACTGCCTTTTCATCGGACAGACTCAGACAACTCGGAGCTACTACCAGCACTGACATAGCCATGTTCACGCCGGGGATGTCCTTGGCTACTACCGCGGGCGAAGGCAACAAGTTGAACGTTGTGATTCGGGGTGTTGGCCTGAGCAGCGCAAATGAAGAAATTGAAGGAAATGTCGCCGTATACCAGGATGAAGTCTACATAGGTAACAGAAGCGGCCTGAATTTCAATCTATTCGATGTAGAACGCGTGGAGGTATTACGCGGTCCTCAGGGAACCCATTATGGCAATACAACCACCGGTGGGCTGGTTCATTATATAAGCAGGAAACCGACTGAAGAATTCGAGGGTTACGTCAACGCACAATATGGAGAGGAAAACAGCGCTCGGGTTGCAGGTGCATTAAGTGGCCCACTGGCTGAAGGCCTGTCTGCCCGCGTTTCCGGAGTATGGAATTCCCACGATGGTTATTTCAAGAACACAATCAATAAAAATAACAACAAGCTGGAATCCGGGGCAGTGCGCGGACAGGTATCGTGGGATGTTACCTCAGACCTTAATGTGTTGTTCTCCGCCCAATGGGGGGAAAATGACCCGGGAGTTGGACCGGCATTTAAGCCCCGCGTCGCGTACATAAACCCCGCGACAGGACTTGGGGAAGTATTGCCTTCAGACCTTAATCGTTTCGGGGTTTGCCCCGGCTGTGACTCTGGCGGGAACTCATATTCCACCGATGAGCAGGGGGATTACCTGAGCCGGTCTGCCGAAATCAGGGGCGACCTCCGGGTAGAACGGAAAGGGATCGGGGCGGTTATTACCTGGGATATTGGTGACACTACGCTTACTTCCGTAACCAATTTTACCTATGTGGATAAAGACTACGCTGAAGACGCTGATGGCGGACCAGGCGTAACCCTGGAACAATTTACCATTACGGATTCAAACCAGTTTGTACAGGAGTTACGGCTGGTGGGTGAAACTGAAATGCTGGACTGGAGTGTTGGTGCTTTCTACTACACCAATGACACCAAAAGCAATTTTGGCATTGATTTCCGACCCGGCGCTCTTGCCGGCAACCCATTTCCACCTTGGATACAGGATACATATACGTATTCCGACAAAACAAACTGGTCGGTTTTCGGAGACTTTTCTTATCATGTAACCGATAGTTTTTCCCTGAATGGGGGATTGAGGTATTCCGAAGAAGAACAGGAAAGATCGGGGTTTCGCGACAGGTTGTTTACTTTTGGATTAATGCTGACCGACAGGGTACACGAAAGCGAAATCACTTTTGATGATGTTACCGGTCGCGTTGGTCTGCAGTGGGATATTGATGAAGAAAAAATGGCATATATCACTGTAAGTCGGGGAGTTCGCCCCGGTTTACTTGATAGTGAGCGGATTGTGAGAATGCAGCCATTTCCGATGCTCGGCGAAGAGAAACTGATGTCCTATGAGATAGGATACAAGGCAGATTTTCCGAAATACGCCCTCAGGTTCAATACCAGCGCGTATTACTATGATTACGAAGACAGGCATACACGCGCATTTGAAGGATTTAATTCCTTTCTATTTAACGTTGATGCCGACGTGCTTGGACTGGACCTGGAAGTTATATCCAATCCGACTGACAATCTTGAGTTGACGATAGCGGCGGCTTTTCTTGATGGCACAGTCGAGGACCTTGAATATGGCGGTGACGCTGATCCGGCAAGTCCTACCTTTAACTCGCTTGCGGGAACAACCCGTGATACCGAACTGCCAAACGCACCGGATTTAATATTATCGGGTCTTGCCAGGTATACCTGGCCTCTGAATAATGGAGCTACTGTTTCGCTGATGGTAAGCGGTTCATATCGCAGTTCAGCTTATTCCGAGGCACAAAACAACCCGGTACAAAAGATACCCTCCTACACGGTGGTCAATTCCAGGTTAACCTACGCAAGTCCAGACGGGAAATGGAGTGTTGGGGCCTATGCCAATAACATTTTTGACGAAGAATATATTTCATTCGTGGGATTTGTTACATCCATTGGCGTTGCCCAGCAATTTATTGGAAGGCCACGCTTTGCGGGCGTGTTTTTCAATTACGACTTTTAATAACATAACGGGGTTGGAAAAAATCAAAGGCATGGAAGCAGGCGGTCGCCTGCGTCATTAATGGGCGGGAGTGCCGGTTAAGGTGTCATGATGGTTGGAAAGAAGAATATTCCCTGGTATGACACCTGCAAGGAAGTATCACCGGTAACAGACATATTGACTGAAACCATTGAGGCCGATGTCAGCGTAATCGGCGCCGGCGTCATGGGCCTGTCCACGGCAATATCACTGGCAGAGTCAGGGTGCCGTGTTGCCGTCCTCGAAGCAGATGATATCGGCGCCGGGGCATCGGGCAGAAACGGTGGACTCATCGTACCGATAATGCGCACGAAACCTGAAACCATCCTGAAATTCCTCGGCAGAAAAGGCGAACATCTGATTAAAACGGTAATTCAATCTGCTGATGCTGTCTTTGAGCTGGTCAACAGATATGCCATATCCTGTGATCCTGTTCGTAATGGTTTCTTGCAGCCAGTTCATACCAGGAGCAAGGTGCCTGATGTGGAAATGGCGGCTGCGTCCTGGTCACGCTGGGGCGCTGCCTGTGGATATATTGGAGCGGAAGAAACTGCATCCAATCTCGGAACTGATACTTATCACGGCGCGTTATTAGAGACCGGTGGCGGAGCTGTAAATCCCTTGGCTTACACCAGGGGCCTGGCAAGGGCAGCGATTTCGATGGGGGCTGACGTATATATTCGATCCCCCGTTACTGCGGCTTTACGTCGGAATGATAAAAAATGGCAGCTTACTACAGGGAATGGTTCAGTATTATCAGAAACAGTCGTCCAATGTGCCAGCGTACAAGTGCCCGGATTACCGTTTCCCACGGGTGCATCGGCAACTGATTCACTCATCCCAATCGTCCTGCATGGTTTGGCTACAAAACCTTTGTCCGAATCACTGCGAAACAGGATCCTGCCTAAAAGATCCGTAGCTACTGACACAAGAAACTGCGTATTTTCCGTAGGGTATGATTCCGGGCACAGACTGATAACCAGCGGCGTAGCACCGCTAGGAGATGGTAGTGTCGGCATGAAGCAAATGGGCTGTTTCGTTGCCCGGAGGCTGAAACGTGTATATCCTGATCTGGCAGATATTGAGTTTGAATATATGTGGAAGGGTATCGCCGCCTTGAACCGAAACTCGTTGCCTGTGCTATATAAGCCGGAGCCTGACTGGTATGCCCTAACGGCCTGTAATGGTCGGGGTATGGCGCTCTCTACCATTACAGGCCAGGTTTTCGGCAAGGTGCTAGTCGGTGGGACTATTGATGATTTTATTTTACCGGTCATAACACCTAATCCTGTAAGACTGCGAAAAGTAATTGGTGGAGCGCTGGCAAGAGTATTGATTCCGGCAGGCGCAATACAGGACAGGTGGTGTGAATTATTGCCGTAGAATCTTATAACCAAAGAAAAAACTCGGTAATCACTCTCCATGTCGGGATGGTCATTAACCTGCAAAATGTCTGAGCCATGAGTTCCGTCGGCATTGATATCGGCGGCACTTTCACCGACATCGTCGTCATGGGTAATGACGGTTCCGTCAGTACAACCAAGTCGCCTTCGACCCCGGGGCGGTTGCTGGAGGGCCTGCTGGCCACTCTTAGCGCTGCGGCAGAGAAAGAACAGACCGATCTTGCGACGCTGCTTGGCCGCATAGACCGCATCGCCCACGGTACTACCGTTGCGACCAACGCCTTCATCGAGCGGCGCGGCGCCAGGGTGGCGCTGTTGACCACGCGCGGCTTCGAGGACACCATGATCATGCAACGTATGATGGGCATGACCGCCGGGCTCAGTCCTTCCGAACTGACCGATTATTCAAACCGGCGCGTTCCCGACCCTATAGTTCCCCGCTCGCTCATCTTCGGTATCCGCGAGCGCATCGATTACCGCGGCGAAGTGATCGCACCGCTGGCGGAGCAGGACGTGTACGATGCTGTCGGCAGCATAAAGGAGGC
>JAAXHV010000649.1 GCA_012270695.1 Gammaproteobacteria bacterium
CACCTGGCGGGCGAGCGGCGGCAGGGCGGGGCCGGGATCGGCGCCGGCGGAGGCGGCACCGGGTTGTCAGCGGACCACCGCATCCTGTTGGAAGGCCGCCTGGCATTCTGAGAAACCAAACCACCTCAGCCCGGCCATCACAGCACCGTCCGATCCGGGACACCTTTCAATTCAGGATTCAATTCAGGACACCCATGAATTCAGGATACCTATCAGCAAATTTAAGGGTGTCCCGAATTATTCTTCAGATTTTTCTCGGGTTCTCCGCACGGCTGATCGTGAAGCCGATAATTTCGTCAGCCTCGTCAATACGCAGGATTTTATGTCCGGTCCTGGCACAGTAAGCCTCGAAATCAATCACTGAATGGGGGTCGGTCGCCTCCACAAACAGGATTTCTCCTGGCTGCATCCTGTTAAGGGCAAGTTTTGTCTTGAGTACGGGCAACGGGCAGTTCAATCCCTTGGCGTCGAGGTACCGATCAAACCTGACTTGCTCGTCCGGCATGTGTCTTACCTCCGGCCCGCAGATCTAGCGCCGCTGCCGCACCGCTTCTGCGAGTGATTCCAGGACGGGTTCGGTCATCTCCCAGGATATGCAGGCGTCGGTCACACTCAGGCCGTACTCCAGCGATGCCGCATCCGTCAGCGTCTGCTTCCCGGCTTTCAGGTTGCTCTCTATCATCACACCGCAGATATCCGTTGAGCTGTCCGCAAGTTGCCGGCAGACGTCTCCCGCGACATGGACCTGGCGCGTGTGGTCCTTGTTGCTATTGCCGTGGCTGAAATCCACCATGACTCGTGCGGGTACGTTTGCCGCCCGCAATTTTTTCGTAGCGGCCTTTATCGCCGCCTCAGAGAAATTGGGGCCGTTGGACGCGCCGCGCAATATCAGGTGGCAGCAATCATTTCCGGTGGTCGCTACGATCGCGGAGATGCCTTGTTTGGTGACCGACAAAAAATGGTGAGGGCTTTGCGCGGCGCCGATAGCGTCTATGGCGATCTGTATGTTGCCGTCTGTCCCGTTCTTGAAGCCCACGGGCATGGATAAACCGGAAGCCAGCTCCCGGTGTACCTGGCTTTCCGTGGTGCGGGCGCCGATTGCTCCCCAGGATACCAGGTCGGCGATAAATTGCGGTGTGATGGTATCCAGGAATTCCGAACCGGCCGGCATACCTGTCTCGCCCAGGTCCACCAGCAATTTTCGGGCGATGCGTAAACCGGCATTGATCTTGAAACTGTTATCCAGGTACGGGTCGTTGATTAAACCTTTCCAGCCAACCTTTGTACGCGGTTTTTCGAAATAGACCCGCATGATGATAACCAGGTCATCCTGCATGCGGTCAGCAACCTTAACCAGGCGGCTGGCATACTCAAACGCGGCATCGGGGTCATGAATCGAGCAAGGCCCGACTATCACCAGCAGCCGGTCATCGTCACCCTTGATGACATTCCCTGCTTTCCTCCGGGTTTCTGCGACCAGGTTCGACACTTTTTCGCTGATCGGCAGTTCTTCCATCAGGATGGCAGGTGATGTCAGAGGGCGGAGTTCGGCAATTCTTAAATCATCTGTAAGCTGAAACATATTCCTGTCTTATCGCGGATATTGCACCAGGTAGCACGTCACCAGCGGTGAAGTGGAGAATCCCCGATTATACTCCAAAACTGTCCCGGTTGATGCTGGCATACCAACTACGGGCATAGGCGGCTTCCTTGGCGCGATATTCCATGGTGGCCCGCAGCGGACTCAGCCCGCCTGCCCGCTCGATCAATTTTATCCTGTTGCCTTCGTAGCGGTACATGGAATTGATGGAAATACCGTAATCCGGCGCGACCAGGCTGTAACAGGTATTGTGATAAAACATGGCGCCGGGTTCGCGTTCGCGTAGCAGGGATACGATCGCAAGACTGCATACTTTGGCCTGGCTGTTGGCAGAAGAAGCAGATTTCGGCATGTTGCCGGCAAGGCAACTGTCGCCCAGGACGTGGATATCGGGGACAAGAGT
>JAAXHV010000650.1 GCA_012270695.1 Gammaproteobacteria bacterium
GTAGTCTTTCCCGACTGGTCTCTGGCATCTGCCACCTGTCGCTGCTCTTGTATCAGGCACAGGTTCCCCTGATAAACTATACTGATACTCTGTGCTATCTGTGGATGAAACATAAACTTTGGTATGCAACGTGCTAATATGAAATTTTTGTTAGTTGTCACGTTGTTGATCAGTTTGGCCTTGCTGGCAGGGTGCAAGAGTACCACGGTGATTGACGAGTATCGGGAGGCCGCCACCACGTTCATCACTCATGGCGAGTCTATCGTGGTGCTGGGGCGGCGGCACAGTTCCGGCTACGAGACCGAGGATGATTTCATAAGCTGTGTCGGCAGGTCACTGGGCCAGGGACAATCGGACATCAGTGTGATCCCGGAAAAGGATTTTGTCGACGGCATGTATCCGTATTTTGAAACCAGTACCGCGCCCATGGACGTAAAAAACCTGGGTCAACTGGCAAAGATCCCTGCTATCGCGGCAAAATTCAATGATTTCAACCTGCGCTATTTCGTCTGGATCGACGGCGCCACCGAAAGAACGGATTCCTCTGGTTCCGTGTCCTGTGCCGTAGGCCCGGGTGGCGGCGGCTGTTTCGGGTTTGCCTACTGGAAGGATGAAGCAAATTATGAGGCCAGTATCTGGGATTTCAAGGAACTGGCCCTGTCCGGAAAAATCAATGCTGAAACCAAGGGAACCTCATTCATGCCTGCGATAATCATTCCCATCCCCATGCTGGCCCGCGTCCAGGAAAACGCCTGCAAGTCCCTGGCCAACCAGATCAGGACCTTCTTCTCGCAGCAACCGGGCTAAGTTACTGCCATTTCCAGCATGGCATGGAGCAGGACGTTGCAACCGGCTTCCAGATCTTCCTTGCGGGCATTTTCTGCTTCGTTATGGCTCAAACCCCCTTCGCAAGGGACGAATATCATACTGGTGGGCGCCACCCTGGATACGTAGACGGAGTCGTGACCGGCGCCGCTGACCATCTGCATGCTGGAGTATCCCAGCGACTCAGCCGCGTTACGGACTGCGGTTANNCAAACGTTCGGGTACGGTGTTGCGCGAGCCGGGTTCAGCCCTGATATCGCCGAACGTCACTCTTGCCCAAGGCTTGAAATCGTCAGCAAGCTGGTAAAGTTTGTCAAGAATGCCATGCAAGGCCATCATCGGGTCCCGGCGTACCTCCATCGGCGTCGTGCCTGCATGGCATGGCAGGCCTTCGATGCTCATGTCGTACCAGCCGATAGCCTGGACTCCGCTCACCACGCCAATCTGGAGGCCGGCGTTTTCCAGGATAGGACCTTGCTCGATATGCACCTCGAATGCGGCTTTGACCGGCTTTGCCTGGCATAATGCAGGGCCCAGGTAGCCGATCCGCTGTAGTTCCTCCATTACGGTTTGTCCTTGTTTATTCATTCTGCTGTGGCCGTATTCCAGAGCAAACTCCCCTGCCCATACGCCCGATCCCAGCATGGCCGGAGAGAAGCGCGCGCCTTCCTCGTTGGTCCAGCAGATCACCTCAATCGGGAGTTCAGTCTCAAGATTGTTATCATTCAGTGTACGGATGATTTCCAGGCCGGCCAGCACCCCGTAAACACCGTCGAATTTACCGCCGGTAGGCTGGGTGTCAAGGTGAGAACCGGCGATGACCGGGGGCAGTGAGTCGTCCCTGCCCGCACGCCTGGCAAAGATATTACCCATGTTGTCGATGGTGACGCTACAGCCCGCCGACCGGCACCAGGATATAAACAGGTCGCGCCCCTGTTTATCCTCGTCGGTCAGGGTCTGGCGGTTGCAGCCTCCTCGCGGGGTCTTGCCTATCTCTGCCATTTCCATTAGAGACGACCACAGTCGCTCGCCCGATATTCTTGTTGCGGAGAAGTTTGCTGATGTCATATTAGTGCCTGAGGCTCGGTTTAGCTCATTATGCCGGTTCTTCTGTGTCACAGTAAAACCATTATTTATTATCCGTACCCGGTCTATCCTCGAAGATACCTCTCATCAGCACCCGTTTGACGTTTTTTCTGGCCTGGTTATAGAATTTTCTGTCATCCAGGGTTTTGCCCAGCACCGCGTCGATTTGTACGGCGAAATCCGCGTAGTGTTGTGTTACTGCCCAGATCATCATGAGCAGGTGGTAGGGGTCGACAGCCGCCATTTTGCCCTGTTTTATCCAGCGCCGTATCACGCGGGCCTGTTTCACGACGATCTTGCGCAAGTAAGTGTCCAGAACCGGCTTCAGTACCGGCGCTCCTGCTGCAATCTCATTGGCAAACACCCGTGACGCGGC
>JAAXHV010000651.1 GCA_012270695.1 Gammaproteobacteria bacterium
CTGTCTCCGTTGCACCGGTGCTGGCTGAATTGCTGGCAAAGACAGATGCCGGCAAGCGTCGGGTCAGGTTGCTTGGTGTAGGAGTGTCGAACCTGCAACCGCTATCGGCAGCGCAAAATCTCCAACAGACAAGCCTGCTGTAAAACCGAAAAATTTACGGGTGTCCTGAATTTGCGACTGTAATTTATGGGTGTCCTGAATTTGCGTAAGAGAATTTATGGGTGTCCTAAATTTGCTCAGCATGATACTGTAGCTACGATTGTGAAATTAACCTGCTGACTATCCACCATGGCGGTAAAAACACTTTATGACAAGTTGTGGGATGAACACGTAGTCAAAGATTACGGAAATGGCGCATGCCTGCTTTATATCGACCGGCACCTGGTTCATGAGGTGACATCGCCACAGGCATTTGAGGGACTGAGGTTGGCAGGCCGCAAACCCTGGCGCCGTTCAGCCAGTCTCGCGGTGCCCGACCACAACGTCCCCACACGGGAGCGGGATACCATTAATGACCCGGTCTCGAGGAAACAACTGGAAGCCCTGGCCAAAAACGTCAGGGAATGGCGCATCCCTTATATTGAATTGTTTGATGAGCGCCAGGGTATAGTCCACGTTATCGGTCCTGAGCAAGGCGCCTGCTTGCCGGGCATGACTGTAGTGTGCGGCGACTCTCACACTACCACCAATGGCGCGCTGGCTGCCCTTGCAATAGGTATCGGTACATCCGAGGTGGAGCATGTGCTGGCAACCCAGACTCTGCCGGCAAAAAAATCGAAGAACATGCGTATTAACGTAGTTGGCAGGCTGGCGCCCGGTGTTACAGCCAAAGATCTGATCCTGCATATTATCGGCAGGATTGGCACTGCCGGTGGCGTCGGTCACGTTATCGAATTTACCGGTGAAGGCGTCACCGCGTTGTCCATGGAAGGGCGGATGACCCTGTGCAATATGGCCATTGAAGCCGGCGCCCGCTCAGGGCTGGTTGCCGTAGATGATAAAACCATAGATTATGTAAGAGGGCGGCCGTTTGCGCCGACCGGGAGCAACTGGGATAAGGCTGTGTCCGTCTGGAAGAGCCTGCACAGCGACCCGGCTGCAGTATTTGATCGAACCATCGAGATCGATGCGGCATCGGTACA
>JAAXHV010000652.1 GCA_012270695.1 Gammaproteobacteria bacterium
GCTTGCGTTACCCGGAAAAAGTGACATTCCTCATTCTTGACGGTCTGGCGCTGTTTACCGAACAGGAAAGCGAAGACATCCTTGAGCATTACCTGCCGCCGTTTACCCCAAGGTGGGATGGCAGCCACCTGACCTGGTTATGGGCGCGTCTGCGCGAGCAGGCGATCTTTTTCCCCTGGTACAAGAAAAATCCAGCGGCGCGGATGCATTATGATATGCCCGACGCTGACTATATTCACGGCTGGTTCATGGATTTCATGTACGCCGGCGATAATTATCGTGGCGGGTATGGCGCCGCGTTCCGTTACCGTAACAGTGCATCGATCAAGGATGTTACAAGACCTGCTGCGGCCTTGTATCGGACCGGTGACGTTTTGCAACCACACCAACAACGTTTGCCGCCTCTGCCGAAACACGCATGGACGGAAACCATCCCGCCGGGAGCTGACAACCTGGATAATCGAATCATCGAGTTGCTTGACGAGCGTGTATTGGGCAACCAGGCTGATTGGCGATACGAACATCTGACCTCCCGAACAGGCACCATGCCGGAACCCGGCTACATCAGCCTGGGAGAGCAACAGGTCGCCGTGATAACAACAGGCAATCCAGAGCGGCCGGCGTTGTTGCTCCTGCACGATCTGGCCGGGTCGGCAATTTCAGCCGGTGAACTGATCGTAACACTGGCCGATGAGTATCATGTCATCTGCCCCGACCTGCCTGGGCACGGGGAAAGCACGGATATCGCCACGGCGGGGTTTTCCACCGAGACGACAGTTGCGATCTTGTCTGAACTACTGGCTGTTGTCGGGAAAAGCGCTTGTCACCTGTTAAGCCTGGGTTCGAGCTGCGTCTTCATTCCCCCGTTAATCAAACACAACCCGGAAATTCATATCAAGGCCGGTATGCACAACCCGTTGCTTCTGGACGCCTCAATACGAGATGCTATGCAGGACCGTTTTGCCTTACCGATCGAACCTGATGAGTACGGGACACATATCACAAAACTCTGGTACGCCCTGCGTGACAACCGGCTGTTCTGGCCCTGGTATGAACCTTTGGCAGCTAATATCCGGCACAATCCGCCCAGCCTGGCAGCGGAGGATATTCACCAGTCATTGTTTGATGCGCTCAGATGCGGCAATCTGTACCAGCAGATCTGGCAGG
>JAAXHV010000653.1 GCA_012270695.1 Gammaproteobacteria bacterium
CCGTACTTGTCATGCACGTCGACATCGGGGTTGAATGTCGCGGGCCGGCCCACGGCCTGCAGCAGGCCGGGCACCGATGGCATGTCCTCCGGGGTGAACGGGTTGTCGATGAGATCGTCATGATAGATGAAGACCCCGGAAAGCCTGGCCGACAGGGTTTCCGACAGGCCACCGCTCACTGCGCCTTCCGCCCTGACCGTGTCATAGCTGCCGTAGGTCAGATCAGCGAACGCCTCGTTTTCCTGTGAGGGCTTGTTGGTAATGAAGTGGACCAGTCCGCCAGTGGCGTTGCGGCCGAACAGTGTGCCTTGCGGGCCTTTCAGGATTTCCACCCGCTGCATATCGAAATTGGCGAACAACTGGGCCTGCTGGGCTGCCTGGTAGACTTCGTCCACGTACATGGCATTGGGCGCTTCGGCATGATCGGCAAAATCGTTCTGGGTTGCGCCGCGAATGGTAAACTCGTTGCGCTGGTCGCCGCCGCCCCCGGACATGGAGACTCCAGGTGAATAGCGGGCTATCTCGATGCTGTTGGCAATTCCCAGGGTTTCCATCTGTTCCCCGCTGATGGCCGTGATGGCGATGCCCACGTCCTGGATGGATTGCTCGCGTTTTTGTGCCGTAACGATGACTTCCTCAAGCAAACCGCTTTGTGCCGGAACCGGCTGGACAGGGATAAAGACCAGTAACAAGACCAGAACATAGCCGCTATTGACGAAACGAAACGGTCGGGATGTGTGATTCATGACGCCTCTTCCTACTTTCAATAAGTAGAGTCAATTTACATAACTCAATACGTACTGGTCAATATATTTGAGCATCGTACACCGCCATTCCAGGAAATTCAGGGAAATTCAGGAAATTCAGGGAAATTCAGGACACCCATAAATTTTTTAAGCTGTAATTAATGAGTGTCCCAGATTTACTACCAGCAGAAATTAACGGGTGTCCCAGATTTGTCCCAGAATTAATGGGTGTCCCGGATTTAGCACCGCGGATTTAGCAGATTTACCCCAGCAGAAATTATGGGTGTCCCAGATTTATCCGCAGAAATTGATGGGTGTCCCAGATTTACTCCAGATTTACTACCGTAATTAATGGGTGTCCCAGATTTAACCTGGATACCCGCTTACGCAACTATGGTAATGAGCGGGTGGGTGACATAATGCGGGTCATGTCAT
>JAAXHV010000654.1:0-1738 GCA_012270695.1 Gammaproteobacteria bacterium
ATAAGAGCACAGGTCAATATCTGACCGCAAATTGGGTGTACGTCAATAAAGCGCAAATTCGGGACACGACAGGAAATTCAGGACACCCATGAATAGGGCAAATTCAGGGAAATTCAGGACACCCATGAATCGGGAAATTCGGCGGGAAATTCGGGACACCCATGAATTGATAAAGGGCAAATTCAGCAAATTCAGGACACCCATAAATTGATGGCTATCCCGAAATTTATGGGTGTCCCAAATTTGACTATCCCGAATTTTATGGATGTCCCAAATTTGGCCCCGAATTTATGGATGTCCCAAATTTGCCAAATTTGCTTTTTTCCTTGTTTTTGCCGGGATGACGGCTTATTGTTCAGCCTGTTATGGACGTGTTTTATCGATGCCCGATAAATTGATTAACGATCGCCTGTTAACGGCGCTTCGGCGGCAACCTGTTGATATGACGCCCGTATGGATCATGCGCCAGGCCGGGCGTTACCTGCCTGAATATCGCGCCGCCCGGCAACGCGCGGGTGATTTCCTGACCCTGTGCAAGACACCTGAGCTTGCCTGTGAAGTCACACTGCAACCTGTGCAGCGTTTCGACCTTGATGCGGCGATCCTGTTTTCCGATATTCTCACCATCCCTGACGCCATGGGTCTGGGGCTGCGCGTGGTGGAGAACAAGGGACCGCAATTTGCCAGGCCGATCCAATCCGGGAATGATATCCGCAAACTGAACGTGCCGGATGTTGAATCCGACCTGCGTTACGTCATGGATGCGGTCAGGCTGATTAAACGGGAACTGCAGGGCAAGGTCCCTCTGATCGGCTTTGCCGGCAGTCCATGGACGATTGCCACATACATGATTGAAGGAGAGTCAAGCAAGAATTTCAGTAAGGCCAGGGGCATGTTGTACGGGCAGCCGGAGCTGATGCACCTGTTGTTGGACGTATTGAGCCGCGCGGTAACCGACTACCTGAAAAGTCAGATTGCGGCAGGTGTCGATGTAGTCATGATTTTTGATACCTGGGGAGGCATATTATCCCAGGCTGCTTATCGCGAGTTCTCACTGGAATATATGCAACGCATCGTCCAGGATATCAAGGCTGAAAGCCGGAGTAAGGCTGTGCCTGTCATCTTGTTTACCAAAGGTGGAGGTCTGTGGATTGAGGATATTGCCGGTTCCGGTTGTGATGCCATCGGCGTCGACTGGACCGTGGACATCGGCGCCGCGCGCAGAAGAACAGGCGGCAAGGTCGCATTGCAGGGCAACCTCGATACGGCAGTGTTGTATTCCTCCCCCGCAACGATACGCAGGCAGGTGGCAGAGGTATTGGCTGCTTTCGGGGAAGCCGACGGTCATGTCTTCAACCTGGGGCATGGCATCCATCCCGATATCGACCCCGATAAGGTAGCGGTGCTGGTAGATGCGGTGCATGAGCTTAGCCGACCGTACCATAGAAATTAAGAATTAAAAATTAAGAATTAAGAATTAGGAATTAAAAATGAAGAATTAGGAATGTGTGCATCAACCCCTGACATGTTGAAGCAACGTATCATTCTAATCGCCAAGGGTTTCTGTATCGGCACGGCGGATATCGTTCCCGGGGTGAGTGGCGGCACCATGGCGTTTATCCTGGGGATTTACCGCGAATTCATTAACGCAATCAAATCTTTTGACCTTGCCGCGTTGCTGGCCCTGCTCAGACTGGATATCAGGGAGGCCGTGGCAAGACCGCATTTCGGTTTTATT
>JAAXHV010000654.1:1765-2954 GCA_012270695.1 Gammaproteobacteria bacterium
TGGATTATCCCGAACAGATCTACGGCCTGTTTTTCGGCCTGATTGGCGGTTCCATCCTGGTCTTGTTCAGGGACCTTGACGGGTTTGCCGGCCGGGAAATGATCTTGGTAATAGCGGGAACGGTTTCCGGTTACATCGTATTCAACATGGTTCCTGTACAGACCCCGGAGGCCGGTTGGTTCATATTCGTCTCCGGTGCGTTGGCAATCTGCGCGATGATGTTGCCGGGCATATCAGGATCGTTCGTATTGCTGATCCTGAATAAATATCACTACATATTCGCGGCAATCGGTTATTTCAAATTGTCCGTCCTGCTGCCGTTCGCCGGCGGTGCATTGACCGGCCTGGTCTTTTTCAGCCGCCTGTTATCCTATATTCTCAAACGCTATTACCGTAATACCGTAGTTTTCATCACGGGTCTGCTGTTAGCTTCATTAACGGTCATCTGGCCTTTCCAGGAACGTGTCCATGAGGGCGCCGGAGCCAACCCCCTCCTGGCCGATACGCATCCGGTTTTTCCCCTGGAATTATCCCGGCCGGTATTGCTCTCGTTCGCGCTCATTATTGCCGGTATCATCATGGTTCTGGCCATCAACCACTTCTATAAAGCGAAAGCGCGGAAGGACTGATCGAGTATGCCGAATGCCCGTGAATTATTGCTCAAGTCAATCCCGGTATTACTCTGCAGTGCCATTGTCACGGCAGGCAATACCAGCGCCGGAGAAACCTACCTTGATCCTCAGGCGGGACAAATCGAAGAAATAGTCGTCACCGGCAGCCACCTGAGGCGGGAAGCCCGGGATATCGCCTCACCCTTGACGGTGCTCGGCAAGGATGACCTTGACCTTGTCGCGGCCACCGACGCCAAGGAGATTATCCGCAATATGAGCTTCAACTCCGGCTCCCTGGGGATCTCTGCCAGCAACTGGGCGGGAGACGACAGTTCCACCGGCAATGCCAGCGTCAACCTGCGCAATCTCGGTAATGGCGCAACGCTGGTGTTGATTAACGGCAGGCGCACCGTCAGTACCAGTTTCGACAACAGCGGCAGCGGCTACGTGGATGTTCAGGGAATGGTGCCCAATATCGCACTGGATCGGATTGAAGTCGTCAAGGATGGCGCGTCAGCCTTGTACGGTTCCGATGCCGTAGCCGGTGTGGTGAACTTCATTACCCGGCGCGAGTTCAC
>JAAXHV010000655.1 GCA_012270695.1 Gammaproteobacteria bacterium
GGTCCGTTCAGCCAGGTGGGTGAATACAGCCAGGGGGTTGGGGTTTATCGCAAACTGTTCATAAAACGGGTGTTCCAGCGTTGTAAAAACGTGGAAACCGGTCTTGTCCGCGTGTACGGCGAGGGCAAGGACGTCTTCGATCAGTGCTGCATGATCATGTCCGGGAGGACACTGGAATTCGACGTATGTGCCAAAACGCAACGATTCGGTCATGAGGGTATATCCCCTGTATTATTCTTAACTGCTTGACTATGGTAGTTTTACGGCTGGATATAGTTTGAAATCTATGGAGTCAAATAGCTGTCTTTATTATACTAACAGAACGAAGCGTGAGATCAGGAGGTAAAAATGAGTGCAGTAGTGACTGAAGCGCGCCGCTGGGCCAAGACTTATCCCTGGCTGGGTGAAGACCCCGTTCCAACCGAACCCTGCATTTCGGAGGACATCTATCGCCAGGAAGTGGAGAAAGTATTCAAAAAAGTCTGGTTGCACGTAGGCCGGGTTAATGAATTACCGGAACCCGGGTGCTACAAGCTCAAACGGCTGGATTTTGCCAGTACCACCGTGTTACTGATCCGGGGTAAGGACGGCAATATACGTGCGTTTCATAATACCTGCTCCCACAGGGGAAACACGGTTGTCGTGCCGGAGGGTGAATGGGACAACTTCGGACAGAAGGCAGCATTCTCATGCCGTTTCCATGCCTGGACCTATAACGACAAAGGTGAACTCATCGGCGCCCAGGAGGAGACCGGCATGCCTCCCTGTTTTCGCAAATCGGAAAATGGCCTGACGCCGATCAACTGCGATACCTGGGAAGGCTTCATTTTTATCAACCTGGATGAGAACCCGCCAGTTGGATTACACGAATACCTGGGGAAAATGGGCAATCATTTTTCCGGGTTTCCCTACAATGAGATCAGCCACAATTTTACTTATTACACTTACCTCAACTGCAACTGGAAGGTGGGTGTGGATGCTTTTGCCGAGGCTTATCACGTAAATACCATCCATGCGGGTTCGTTCCCTGGCACCTTTTCAACCGGATTGCAGATGATCAAGCTGTTAGACGATCACCGAACCACCGCAGTCTGCTTCAACCCGCCCAAGGAAGCGCCCCCGGTGGCGGCGTTATCCCAGGCCAAGGCCAGGGGGTCGTTGGTGAACAATATCAGGGAGACAATCCTGCCGCCTACCGTGAACGATGAAAAACGCGATGATTTCGCCTTCGAGTTAAGCGTGTTCTTTCCAAACTGGCTGTTGCATGTGTCAGAAGGCATCTGGTTCACCCACCAGTTCTGGCCCATCAGCTACGATCGGTGTTTGTGGGAAGGTAAGTATAACGTCATGGAGCCGACCACCAACAGTGAGAAATGGGCGCTGGAACACGCCATGGTAGTGCAGCGCAATGCCTGGCTGGAAGACACTGCGACCATGGAAGGGACTTTCTTTGCCCTGAATTCCGGCAGCAAGAAACACATGAACCTGCATGACGAGGAGATCCTCGTCAGGCATGGTTATCACGTCCTGGAGAAGTACCTGAACAAGGAAAATTCATGACAACACTGCTACCGGAGGGGTTTGAGGAACTGGAAACCTGGGCAGGCGGATGGGCCTTGCCTACCCAGAACACCCGCTGGGATAAGCGACTCAGCTCAACCAGGGAGGATCTGATCGCCTTCTACAACGCCGTCCTGCCCTATTTGGAGCGTATCCTGGAGCACGTTGATCAATACCCGCTGGGAGAACTGCCCGAACGTTCCGTGCGACTGTTCGATATGGCGCTTATGCACGCAGAAATTGCGCCTAACGTCGAGTTGTATAATGGAGACCCGAATGTGCCCCACAGTTTCGAGGAAAAACGCTTTATTGCCGTACATGGGAATAACAGGCATTGATCATGACTCAGGAGCTTGAAAGACAGGTCGCCTGGCTGGCGGCAAACGAACATATCAGAAATGTCATAGCAAGGTACGCAAAGGCGGGCGATGACCAGAACGACCCCGAACAGATGCGCCGATTGCTGGTTGAGGACGCGGTCTGGGAGGCGAAGGGGTTTGGGAAATTCACCGGCAGGGATGTCATTGCCGAAGAGCTGTCGAAGATCGGCCAGGAGATGATCGTCTGGTCACTCCACTTTCCGGTATCTCCCATTATCGACATTGCAGAGGATCTCACAACCGCCCATGCCTTCTGGTGGTTATGGGAACTGACCACCATGCGCGGAGATCAAGGCAAGGAAGAAAGCAACTGGCTGGCCGCTACCTACGAATGCGATTTCATACGCGCCGCCGACGGATGGAAGATAAAACACCTGGTACTGGAAGTGAAAAAAGTCGTGCCA
>JAAXHV010000656.1 GCA_012270695.1 Gammaproteobacteria bacterium
CGATTCTTCGGCTGAAGGGCGAGGTGTTGAACCGGCACTCCCCGGCGTAAATCTGTTCATTATTTTACCAGGATGATTCATGTCTGTTGATTGGTGATGTTATGAATATCGACGATGGCATCGCTGCAAAACGTTCCGCCTGGTCGTTCTCTGCCGAAGTGGCGGAAGTGTTCCCGGACCACGCCGGGCGTTCCATTCCCTATTATCGGGATGGGCATGAGCTTATCTGTTACCTGAGTGATTTTTTTGTGGCGCCGGATAGTGTTGTGTATGACCTGGGCTGCTCAACCGGTGACCTGTTGAAGAAACTGGCCGCGCACAACGAGCATAAACCCGACGTGCGCTGGATAGGGCTGGATAGGGAGCAGGGCATGATTGACCGCGCACGGAAGACCTGTGCCGGCCTGAAAAATGTGGAGCTGCAATGCGAGGATATACTGACCTGCGCGTTTGATAAGCCCGACATGATCATTGCTTACTATACGATCCAGTTTATCGAAGAAAGGCACAGGCAGACGCTGTTCGATAAGATCTACCGGGCGCTGAACTGGGGCGGCGCGTTCGTCCTGTTTGAAAAAGTGGGCGCTCCGGATTCCCGTTTCCAGGATATGATGTCTTGCCTTTACAGGGAATTCAAACAACGCAGCGGCTTCAGTTCCGAGGAGATACTGAACAAGGAAATCAGCCTGAAAGGCGTGCTCAAGCCCTTCTCCACGGCCGGCAACCTGGGATTGCTCGAACGGGCCGGTTTTGTGGACGTGATGACGATCATGAAATACGTCAGTTTCGAGGGCTTCCTGGCTATCAAGTAAGAATAATGGGGTCAGGTCGCACAATGCACATTTGTATACAATATGTGGCCTTACCCAATTATTATCCCAAATGTGCATTATGCGACCTGACCCCATTCTTCCCCAGGAGTTCCCGCTAACTTCGGCCAGATAGGTGGGGTCAGAGTAAAAACCCGTAAGATGTATGATAAAAGTACACCTTCCGATGGGTTTTTACTCTGACCCCGGAATTTAGCGGGAACTGCTGATCCTTTCGTATCTTGCTAGCGACTCCGATGTGTGCGATTTTACTCTGACCCCAGGTATCCGGCAGCGCTGGAAAACCCAGCTGTTTTAAACTAATATGTAAAGATCGAACACCAGATAATTTGCACTCTTGTGGACATGCAAGCAACCCCCATAACCGACCAGGAAACCAGGACAGAGGTAGTCCACACCAATTGCCGCGCCTGCGGCCATGCCGGTTGCGGTGTATTCATCACGCTGGAAAACGGCAAGGCCGTCAAAATCAGGGGCGATATGGACCACCCCATCAGCAAGGGGTACCTGTGCAGGAAGGCAAGAGGCTTCATCGCCGATTTGCAATATCACAAGGATCGGTTGTTGTACCCCATGAAACGGGCCGGCGAACGCGGTGAGGGCAAGTGGGAAAGAATCAGTTGGGACGAAGCCCTGGGAACCATTGCAGAAAAATTCAACACGATTAAGGCGGAGAACGGGCCTGAATCCGTCATCTTCGGGCACGGCACCGGACGTAGCCACCATCGCTTTGTCTACCGGGTCGCCAACATGTTCGGATCGCCCAACGTGCTGGCGAACGGGCATGTCTGTTACCTGCCGAGGCTGGCCGTGTCCAAGCAACTGGGCATGTCGGTTCCCATCGTGGATTATGACAATCACCCTCAGTGCATCATGTCCTGGGGCAGCAACACGATCAAATCCAATCCCGATGAATATATCGGCGTCAACCTGGGTTTGAACCTGAAACGCAAACCCAGTTACATAGTGGTCGACCCCCAGCGCACCCAACTTGCGGAGAAGGCCGACATCTGGCTGCAACTGCGGCCCGGCTCCGACGTCGCGTTGGCCATGGCAATGATGCACGTGATGATCAAGGAAGACCTGTACGATCACCATTTCGTCGAGAACTACACCACGGGTTTTGACAAATTCTGTGAGCGCCTGGAAGAGTACCCGCCTGAGGTTGGCGAGGAGATTTCCTGGGTACCGAAGGAAAAGATCATCAAGGCGGCGCGGCTGTTCGCACAGACCAAACCTGCGGCCATCCAGTGGGGCGTCGGTATCGAACACGGCGTCAATTGTTCGAACTCGGATCGCGTGCTTATTTACATGTCGGCGTTGACCGGCAACTTGGACGCGCCCGGTGGCAATGTCATGTTCGGTCCGCCGCCCGGCCTGCCGCGCATGGAATTCTGTGGCAACCAGTTCCTGGACAATATCGACAGGATGCTCGGCGGCACCCGCTACCGGCTGGCGGCGTCCATCAACCGTATTACGCCCCATGTCATCTGGGATGCCATCGAAACAGGCGAACCCTACCCGGTCAGGGGAATGATCATCATGGGCAGCAACCCGCT
>JAAXHV010000657.1 GCA_012270695.1 Gammaproteobacteria bacterium
CGGACCACGCCGGGCGTTCCATTCCCTATTACCGGGATGGGCATGAGCTTATCTGTTACCTGAGTGATTTTTTTGTGGCGCCGGATAGTGTTGTGTATGACCTGGGCTGCTCAACCGGTGACCTGCTGAAGAAACTGGCCGCGCACAACGAGCATAAACCCGACGTGCGCTGGATAGGGCTGGATAAGGAGCAGGGCATGATTGACCGCGCCCGGAAGACCTGTGCCGGCCTGAAAAATGTGGAGCTGAAATGCGAGGATATACTGACCTGCGCGCTCGATAAGCCCGACATGATCATTGCTTACTATACGATCCAGTTTATCGAAGAAAGGCACAGGCAGACGCTGTTCGATAAGATCTACCGGGCGCTGAACTGGGGCGGCGCGTTCGTCCTGTTTGAAAAAGTCGGCGCCCCGGATTCCCGTTTCCAGGATATGATGTCTTGCCTTTACAGGGAATTCAAACAACGCAGCGGCTTCAGTTCCGAGGAGATACTGAACAAGGAAATCAGCCTGAAAGGCGTGCTAAAACCCTTCTCCACGGCCGGCAACCTGGGATTGCTCGAACGGGCCGGTTTTGTGGACGTGATGACGATCATGAAATACGTCAGTTTCGAGGGCTTCCTGGCCATCAAGTAAGAATAATGGGAATAATGGGGTCAGGTCGCACATTGCACACATTAAGATATTGGTGTAAAACTATCACGTGCCTTTGTGTGTGCAATGTGCGACCTGACCCCATTATTCTCCTGGAAAGTCCGGCTGTTTTAAACTAACATGCTATAGCTGTACAGCAGATAATTTGCACTCTCATGGACCTGCAAGCAACTACTACGGTTGATCGCGACGATCAGAATACCGGGACGAAAGTCGTCCACACCAATTGTCGCGCCTGCGGCCATGCCGGTTGCGGTGTATTCATCACGTTGGAAAACGGCAAAGCCGTGAAAATCAGGGGTGATATGGATCACCCCATCAGCAAGGGATACTTGTGCAGGAAGGCGAGGGGCTTCATCGCCGATTTGCAATACCACAAGGATCGTCTGTTATACCCCATGAAGCGGGTTGGAGAACGCGGTGAGGGCAAATGGGAAAGAATAAGCTGGGACGAGGCCCTCAGTACCATTGCTGAAAAATTCAACACGATCAAGGCGGAGAACGGGCCTGAATCCGTCATCTTCGGGCACGGCACCGGACGTAGCCACCATCGCTTTGTCTACCGGGTCGCCAACATGTTCGGATCACCCAACGTGCTGGCGAACGGGCATGTCTGTTACCTGCCGAGGCTGGCCGTGTCCAAGCAACTGGGCATGTCGGTTCCCATCGTGGATTATGACAATCACCCTCAGTGCATCATGTCTTGGGGCAGCAACACGATCAAATCCAATCCCGATGAATATATCGGCGTCAACCTGGGTTTGAACCTGAAACGGAAACCCAGTTACATAGTGGTCGATCCCCAGCGCACCCAACTTGCGGAGAAGGCCGACATCTGGCTGCAACTGCGGCCCGGCTCCGACGTCGCGCTGGCCATGGCAATGATGCACGTGATGATCAAGGAAGACCTGTACGATCACCATTTCGTCGAGAACTACACGACGGGGTTCGACAGGTTCTGTGAACGGCTGGAAGAGTACCCGCCGGAGGTCGGCGAGGAAATTTCCTGGGTAGCGAAGGAAAAGATCATCGAGGCGGCGCGGCTGTTCGCACAGACCAAACCTGCGGCTATCCAGTGGGGCGTCGGTATCGAACACGGCGTCAATTGTTCGAACTCGGATCGCGTGCTTATTTACATGTCGGCGTTGACCGGCAACCTGGACGCGCCCGGTGGCAATGTCATGTTCGGGCCACCGCCCGGCCTGCCGCGCATGGAATTTTGCGGCAACCAGTTCCTGGACAATATCGACAGGATGCTCGGCGGCACCCGCTACCGGCTGGCGGCGTCCATCAACCGTATTACGCCCCATGTCATCTGGGATGCCATCGAAACAGGCGAACCCTACCCGGTCAGGGGCATGATCATCATGGGCAGCAACCCGCT
>JAAXHV010000658.1 GCA_012270695.1 Gammaproteobacteria bacterium
CCATGTGATGCGACAGCGACAAGACTTGTCAGAAACAGCGACACAATTTTCTTGCCGCAACATAGTTGTTGCAGATTAACTCTGGCCATAATGCATCCTCCCATTGTTGTTATTTACCTCCCAGGGCTGTCAGCGTGCGCCAGCTTCCGTCCAGGTGTTTATTGATATTATACATAAATGACCGGCAGGCCAAGGGCACGCCTTATATAATGGTGTAATCTCCCCGCAAACAGCGTGGGCCGGATTATGAGAGAAAGATCAATCATTGTTAAACTCTTGCTTGCTGTATTTATCACCCTGCCCATCTCGATGTATGCAGAAGTAATCCCAGGGAAGCCGGTGGGTGAAGAATTTGAACTCGATCTGGGCCCCCAGGGAAAAGCGCATAACCGGGACCTGTATGGATATGGAAGCCTGTCGGCACAGGAACATATAACGGCTGGAGAATGGGGCACCTGGGAGCTGGTTTATCATGTCGGACGCCTGGGTGTGGATGATGGCGGACGCATCTTCCTTCTGTTCAATGCCGTAGCGGACTGGGGCTCGTTCCAATTCGATAATCCCCGGGCCGCCAATTATGTGTCAGTGCGCACGAACGGGAATGCCAGGGTCACTGCCCATAGAAATGCACGTCACGCAGGGCCCAGACCCTATTGGGGTGGGATTATCATAACCGTTCGGGAGGGTAATCTCATTCTGGGAAATAAGGTGTTTATCACGCTCGGCGACCGGAGTGGTGGCAGTCCCGGCATGCGCGCCCCCACTATCGCTTCGCACCTTGCCCACGAATTCCGTTTTATGGTAGATCCGCTGAACGCGGTCAACCCTGTTCGGGTCAAAGATTCACCCGGGACAAATATCGTCGGTGGAGAAACCGCCAGGTTAGAAGCCCTGTGGCCTTCTGAAGTCACTGCCGGGCAACGGACCTGGCTGTTGGTCAAAGCCAAGGACAAATGGGGCAATCCGGCGAAGTCATACACCGGCACCGTCCAAATTACCGCGCCGGGCTTCAAAAATCTGCCAGCCACATACCGTTTTACGGAAAATGATGGGGGATATCATCGATTTGAAGATATCATCGTTCCGGAAACCGGTTCATACGTGGTCAAAATTACGGATATCGAGGATTCCAGGCTATCCACCCAAACTAATGTGATGGTGGTTAAAAATGACGGCAATCTACGGCCGTACTGCGGAGATTTGCATGGCCAGCACATTCGCGGCTCGTCCAATCTCAATCAATATGCCTCCTATGCCCGCGACTTTGCCGGCATCGACTTCATGTCCTGGGCCGTCAATGATTTTCACATAACCGGCACCACCTGGGATGCTATCCAGAAAACCAGCAGGGAATTCAATCAGCCCGGCCGGTTTGTCGTGTTTCCCGGTTATGAATGGTCAGGGACCACGGGACGAGGGGGTGACCATAACGTCATATACCTGACGGAAGACCAGCCGCTTTATCGCAGCGCTTATGTGGAAGAAGACTTGCGGGGCTACGATCATAAGATGGACCGCTACACGGTCGACTCGTTAATCAGGTCGCTCACGCCTGACAGTGTATTTCTGATGCCGCATATTGGCGGGCGCCGGGCCAATCTTGATTTTTATGACCCTGAAATGATGCCGTTCATCGAAATCTATTCGGGCCATGGCCAGTTTGAATGGTTTCTTGAAGAGGCGTTAACGCGTGGATTAAAAGTCGGATTTACCGCCAGTAGTGATGACGTATATGGAAAACCCGGCGACTCCATACCCGGTGTCCGACTGTTTGCAGTACACGGTGGCATAACCTGCGTCTATGCAGAGGACCTGAACCGGCGGGACCTGTGGCAGGCATTCAAGGCGCGGCGTGTCTACGGCACTACCGGCGAACGTATGCAATTACGGTTTAAAACCGGCGCTCACTGGTTTGGGGAAGAGATCCATGTGACAGAACCACCCGTCTTTACTGTGGAAGCCGGCGGCACGACAGGTATCGAGCGCGTAGAGATTTTTCGCGGGACAGAGGTAGCTTATACCCACAGACCGAAGGCAGGAAAAAACAAACACAGGATTAAGATAATCTGGCGCGGCGCGGCCTCAAAGGAACGGGCGAGACAAATCATCTGGCGAGGGAAGATAAAGGTTGGCGGCGGTAATATAAAGAAGGTCACCCGATACCGGCTCGATTATCCCACCGAGTTACTCGTGCAGGAGAGAAACGATGAAATCAGTTTCGATACTTTTACCGCGGGAGACGAGGATGGCGTGATCCTCGACCTGGATTCAAGAGGTAATGAAACGTTATACTTTGACGCAGAGGTTAACTCACGAAGCCAGTTTGGCGATGGCGCTAAGGAAAAAAATGCTATCAACCTGAAGATCCCGGTAAAGGAAATCAGCGACCGGGACCTGGTCCATCACGCCGGTGGCGTTGACCGGGAGATAGTTGTCAGAAAAGTGGGAAGCGATTATCCTGCAAGAGTCACGTTTACCTGGGCGGAACAGCAACTGCAAAATCAAACAACTGCATACTGGGTGCGTGTTTTACAGGAAGATGGGGCGATAGCCTGGTCGAGTCCTGTGTTTGTTTCGCCATCTATCCCTCACCCGGAATAAACGCAACGATCCGCAGCGGACCTCCACTTCCTCCTGCTAT